>DASWLB010000222.1:0-2134 GCA_036396315.1 Alphaproteobacteria bacterium | reverse complement strand
GCCCATGTCGCGATAGAAGCTCGCGAACTCCATCCCGATCGCGCCCGACCCGACGACGAGCAGCGAGCCGGGCATCGCGTCCGGCACCATCGCTTCCTTGTAGGTCCAGATGTGCTTGCCGTCGGGTTCGAGGCCGGGAAGCGATCGCGCGCGCGCACCGCTCGCGATGACGATGTGCCTGGCCGTGAGCGTCGCGCCCTCGCCCTTGCCGTCCTTGCCGGCGACGACGATCTTGCCCGCGCCGGCGAGGCGCCCGTGTCCCTCGACCACCGCGATCTTGTGCTTGCGCATCAAATAGCCGACGCCCTTCGACAGCCGGTCCGCCACCTTGCGCGACCGCTCGATCAGCTTCTTCGGATCGTAGGCGATCTTTTCCGCCGAGAAGCCGAACTCGCCCAGATTGTGCAGCAGGTGGTTGATCTCCGAGGCGCGCAGGAGCGCCTTGGTCGGGATGCAGCCCCAGTTGAGGCAGATGCCGCCGAGATGCTCGCGCTCGACGACGCAGGTCTTGAGGCCGAGCTGCGCCGCGCGGATTGCGGCGACGTAGCCGCCCGGCCCGCCGCCGAGAATGATCAGGTCGAAGGACTGGTCGGGAATGGCTACCTCCTCGCCTTGAGCGGCTGCCAAATGGATTGCGAGATCTCGCGTCGCGTGCGGTCGCGCAGGATGGGAAACATGTCGCGCTCGATGACGATCTCGCGCACGTCGGCGGGCGTGCGCGGCGTGATGCCGAGCTGGGTCTCGATCTCGACCGTGGCGTTGGCGAACAGCGGCGACCAGGCGATGCGCCAGCGTCCGTCCTCGCGCACGAAGCGCATGACGTAGTCGGTGCGCTGGCCGTTGTGGACGATCGGCGCCGTGGCGGCCACGCCACCGTCGGCGATGCGAACGGGGCCGATGTCGATCACGCCGGGGTCTATGGTCGGGAACGGGCTCGCCCGGCTGGCGAGCGCATAGGCGGCGCGGCCCCTCGCCGCCTCGATCTCGTCCGCGGTCGCGACATGGCGCAGAACGAGCGCCGCCGTCGATATCCAGAACTCGCCCCGCAGCAGCTCCGCCTTGTCGGCGTGGAGCGCTGCGTCGCGAACGCGCTCGAATGCCGCGACGGCTTCGGCATCGACGAGCTCGGCGGCCTCGGCCCAATCGCCCTTGCCGACCGCGGCGCGATAGGAATCAAACGATGCGCGGATTTCGGGTGCGTCGCCCGTTTGCGCGGAAGCGCCGCCGCACAGCGCGATCAGCAGGAACGCAGCAACCGAAACCAGCCGGCGTGTCACGATACGAACATGGTGACGGGCGCCTCGAGATAGCCCTTGACGGCCGAAAGGAACTTGGCGCCGACCGCGCCATCCACCACGCGATGGTCGGCCGACAAGGTCAGGGTCATCACGGTGGTGATGGCGATCTGCCCGTCCCGAACGACGACGCGCTGCTCGCCCGCGCCGACCGCGAGGATGCCCGATTGGGGCGGGTTGATCACGGCGGCGAATTCCTTGATGCCGAACATGCCGAGGTTGGAGACGGTGAAGCCGCCGCCCTGGTATTCCTCGGGCTTGAGCTTGCCGTCGCGCGCCTTCTTCGCGAGGTCGCGCATGTCGGCCGAGATTTCATCGATCGACTTCTCGTCGGCCGAACGGATCACCGGCGTGATCAGCCCGTCCTCGAGCGCGACGGCGATCGACACGTCGACCGAGTTGTAGCGGCGGATGGTCGCGCCCTGCCACGACGAATTCACCTGCGGGTGCTCGCGCATCGCGCGCGCCACCGCAAGGATGACGAAATCGTTGACCGACAGCTTTTCGTGGCCGGGACGCGCGTTGAGCTGTCCGCGCGATGTCAAGAGCTGCTCGATGTCGCAATCGATGCTCAGATAGTAGTGCGGAATGGTGCGCTTCGATTCGGAAAGCCGGTCGGCGATGATGCGCCGCATCTGGCCCACCTTGACGTCCTCGTAAGGCGCACCCGACGTCGCGCGTGCGGCGGGGCGCATCCCTTCCGTCTGCCTCCGCTCGACGTCGAGCTTCACCACCCGCCCGCCGGGGCCCGAGCCCGGAACCCGAGCGATGTCGAGCCCGATCTCGCGCGCGAGCCGGCGCGCCACCGGGCTCGCGAAGATACGCGTGCTGCCGCCGGC
>DASWLB010000221.1:0-2745 GCA_036396315.1 Alphaproteobacteria bacterium | reverse complement strand
GGTGCGCGTCTGGACGATCGCGCTGCCCGGCACTCCGGAGGCGGCCACACCGTTCCGCCCGGTCCTCGGCGACGAGGAGCGCGACCGGGCGGCGCGGTTCCACCGCGCGGCGGACCGCGACCGGTACGTCACGGCGCACGGCGCGCTCCGCCTGATCCTCGCGGACTGCGTTGCTGCCGACCCTGCCGGACTCCGCTTCACCCTGGTGCGCCACGGCAAGCCGGCCCTGGTGCGCGAGGCGGGGTGGCCCGACCTTCGCTTCAACCTGTCCCATTCCGGCGATCTCGCGGCCGTCGCCGTCGCCGTCGGGCGCGAGGTCGGCATCGACGTGGAACGGATCGACCCGCGCCGCGCCGACATGGCCATCGCCCGCCGATTCTTCTCGCCCCGCGAGGTCGCGGCGCTGCGGGGCCTCGCCGAAGCCGAACGCGCGCGCGGGTTTTTCGCCTGTTGGACGCGCAAGGAAGCCTATATCAAGGGACGGGGCGAGGGACTGTCGCTGCCGCTCGACGGATTCGACGTCTCGTTGACGCCCGGCGAACCGGCGGCGCTGTTATGCTCGCGCATCGATCCCGACGATATCGGACGGTGGAGCCTTCACGAGGTGACCGTGGGGGAGGGCTACGCGGCGGCGCTGGCGGTCGAGAGCGCCGGCGCGCCGGTCGCGGTCGCATGCCGGGCTTTCGCGCCCGCTCCGGGCGCGTGACGGACTCCACCTTTAGATTCGCGCCGGAGGCGGGCCGGGCGCGATGAACGCTTCTCCGTCCGGTGCGCGCGATTCGCTCGGGCGCCGCATGGCGCGCGGCGCAGGGTGGATGATCCTGCTCCGCGCCGTCGACCGCGCGATCGGCGTCGTCAGCATTTCGATCCTCGCGCGCCTCCTGTTGCCAGAGGATTTCGGCCTCGTCGCGCTCGCCGTCTCGGTCGTCGCGATCGTCGAGGCGTTCGGCGCGCTCTCCGTCGAGGCGGCGCTCATCCGCAACTACGACGCCGGCCGCACCCAGTACGATTCGGCCTGGACCATCCGGGCGGCGGCTTCGTGCGCGCTGGCGCTCGTCCTCCTCGCCGCCGCCGAGCCGGCGGCCGCGTTCTTCCGCGATCCGCGCGTCGCCGCCATCCTCTACGTGCTCGCGGCGACGACCGCGATCGCCGGATTCGAGAACATCGGCACCGTCGAATTCCAGAAGGAGCTCGAGTTCCGGCGCGACTTCACCTACCAGTTCACGACGCGGATCGCCGCCACGGCGGTGACCATCCTCGCCGCCATCGTGCTGCGCGATTACTGGGCGCTGGTCATCGGCATGGCGTGCCGCAGCGTCTTCCGGGTGGCGATGAGCTACGCCGTGCATCCCTACCGGCCCCGGTTCTCGACCGAGCACGTCCGCCCCCTGTTCAAGTTCTCGAAATGGCTGCTCGCCCAGAACGTGATCGGCGGCGTCAATACGCGCCTGTCCAACATCATCCTCGGGCGCCTCACCGCGGTCGATCTCGTCGCCTACTTCACGGTCGGGTCCGAGATCGCGCGCCTCGCGACCTCCGAGATCCAGGCGCCGATCCGGCGCGCGATCTACCCGGGCTTCGCCAAGGTCGCGGCCGATCTCGGCCACCTGCGCCAAACCTTCCTCGGTTCGTTCGCGATGATGACCCTGCTCGCGTTGCCCATCGCGGTCGGGATCGGACTCGTCGCCGACGACGCGGTGAAGCTTCTTCTCGGCCCCAGATGGCTGCCGGCGATCCCGATCGTCCAGATCATCGCGCTCGCGGGCGCGATCCAGTCGCTCCGGACGGGCAGCCATCTCGTCTATCTCGCGATCAACCGGCCGCATCTCTCCCTGATTCTCGGACTTCTCTCCTTCTCGATCACCCTGCCTCTCCTGGTCGTCGGTATCGAGATGGCCGGCATCATCGGCGCCGCCTGGGCGACCGTCGCCGCCGGCGCGGTCCTGATCTTCGCCGACTACGCGCTGCTTGCGCGCTACCTGCGCGTGACGCCGTCCGACTTCGTCGCCGCCCTGTGGCGGCCGGTGATCGCCGCGGCCCTCATGGCGGCTTGCGTGCTCGCGCTCAAGACGGTGCTGCCGCCGTCCCAGGGCTGGACCGAGGCGCTCCTCGGCCTCGCCGTATGCGCCCCGCTCGGCGCCGCCGTCTATGTCGGCGCCGTGTTCATGTTCTGGCGCTGGGCGCACCGCCCGGACGGCGCGGAGCAGGCGATCCTCGCCACCCTCCGGCGGGGCTGAGCCGCCCCGTCGGTGGTGCCATCGCCGCCGACGGCGGTGTACCCCGGATTCCGGGATCGTCGCGCGCCGCGCGCCGCCCGCGTTCGCCCGAGAACCCATCCGGCCGCGGCGGATTGCCTTGGCGCCGCCGATCCCCTATTGTTCTCGAATCAAGCACACTATGGGAGGCAGTCATGAACGGTCGATTTTTGGCCGGGTTCGCACCGGCCTTTGTCCTCCTCGCCGCCTGGGCGGTCGCACCCGCAACCGCCGACACGCTCACCGACGCCTCGCGCGCGGTGCTGAAAGCGGAGAAGATCGACCCCGCGCTGATGTCGGGGCTCGACAAGGAGCTCGCAGTTCCTGCCGCGCTCGTCGCCGCGGCCAAGAAGGAGGGCGAGCTGCGCGTGCGGCTGCAGATGCACGAGCGCGAATTCGCCGGCGTCGCCAAGGTGTTCAACGCGCGCTATCCGGGCATCGAGCTGAAATACTCGCGCGGCATCGGCAAGGAGCGCGCGGTCGGGCCGCT
>DASWLB010000220.1:0-3551 GCA_036396315.1 Alphaproteobacteria bacterium | reverse complement strand
CGGTTCGCCGCCGGCGGCATGGCGGCCTACGCCGACTTCCAGGAGACGGAGTTCGCGGCCGAGGCCGACGGCTACACCGCGACCCGCCACCAGCGCGAGGTCGGCACCGGCTATTTCGACGCGGTGAACCTCGCCATCACCAGCGGCGCCGCCTCGACCACGGCGATGGCCGAATCGACCGAGGCCCGGCAGTTCGTCAAGGAGGAGCGCCGCCTGTCGGCCGCGGAGTAGGACACCGGCGCGTGCGAGCCGTTCGAATCGAGGAGAGAGGGACATGGCAACGGTGATGAAGTCGCGGTCCGGGCTGGACGTTCGCATCCTGCCCGACTGCCCCAAGGCGCACCGCGAGATCCTGTCGGACGATGCGCTCGAGTTCGTCGCCATGCTGCACCAGCGCTTCGCGCCCGAGGTCGAACGGCGCCTCGCGGCACGGGCGAAGCGGCTCGCCGAAATCCGCGCGGGCAAGCTGCCCGACTTTCTGCCGGAGACGCGGAGCGTGCGCGAGTCCGACTGGACCGTCGCGCCGCTGCCGAAGGACCTGCTCGACCGGCGCGTCGAGATCACCGGCCCGGTCACGCGCAAGATGATCATCAACGCGCTCAACTGCGGCGCCGACATGTTCATGGCCGATTTCGAGGACGCGAACGCGCCGCACTGGGCGAACGTCATCGAGGGCCAAATCAATCTGCGCGACGCGGTGCGCCGCCGGATCGACTTCACCGAGCCGGGAACCGGCAAGGCGTACAAGCTCGCCGCCAAAACCGCGGTGCTGCTCGTCCGCCCGCGCGGCTGGCACCTGCCGGAGAAGCACATCCTGATCGGCGGCAAGCCGGCCTCGGCGCCGCTCGTCGATTTCGGGCTGTTCTTCTTCCACAACGCGCGCGAGCTGATCGCGCGCGGCACCGGGCCGTACTTCTATCTGCCGAAGATGGAAAGCCATCTCGAGGCGCGGCTGTGGAACGACGTGTTCTGCGCCGCCCAGGACGCGCTCGGCGTCGAGCGCGGCACCGTCAAGGCGACGGTGCTGATCGAGCACATCCTCGCCGCGTTCGAGATGGACGAGATTCTCTACGAGCTGCGCGAGCACTCCGCCGGGCTCAATTGCGGGCGCTGGGACTACATCTTCTCGATCATCAAGACGCTCGGCAACGATCCGGCGCGCATCATGCCCGACCGCGGCCTGGTGACCATGACGACGCGGCCGCTGCGCTCGTACTCGCTCCTCCTCATCCGCACCTGCCACCGGCGCGACGTGCACGCGATGGGCGGCATGGCGGCGCAGATCCCGATCCGCGACGATGCGGACGCGAACCGAGCCGCACTGGAGAAGGTGCGCGCCGACAAGGAGCGCGAGGCGAAGGACGGCCACGACGGCACCTGGGTCGCCCATCCCGGGCTCGTCGCCATCGCCAAGGAGCAGTTCGACCTCCACATGACGGCGCCGAACCAGATCGCCAACAAGCGGCAGGACGTCGCGGTGACGCGCGAGGACCTGCTCGCGGTGCCCGAAGGCGCGATCACCGAGGCCGGCATGCGCCAGAACCTCAATGTCGGGCTCCTCTATATCGAGGCGTGGCTCGGCGGCAACGGATGCGTGCCGCTCTACAATTTGATGGAGGACGCGGCGACCGCCGAGATCTCGCGCACCCAGCTCTGGCAATGGGTCAGGCACAAGGCGAAGCGCGCCGACGGCATCATCATCGACCGCGCGCTGGTCGAGCGGATGCTGGACGAGGAGGTCGCGAAGATCCGCGCCGGCCGCAAAGGCGACACCAAGCTCCTCGACGAGGCGGCGCGGCTGCTGCGCGACGGCGTGCTGCCCGCCGAGTGCCCGCAGTTCCTGACCTTGCCCGCCTACGACTCGGTGATCGCCGCCGGCGGATGACCTCCCAAAGCGTAGGGGCGGGTCTCAGACCCGCCCCTGCCCGGTGCTTACGTGACGATCAATAGAACTCCGTCGGGCCGACCTGGCCGCCGAGCGTGACCTTGCCGTAGGTTCCGGCGCAGGCCTCCCAGATGCCCGCGATGTGCTGGCCCATGGCGTGCACGTCGCGGTAGCCGCGCTGCACGGCTTGCGTGTCGTACAGCCCGTTTCCGCCGGTGCATTTGAACAGCCCCTCGGCGGCCCGCGTCGCCATCACGATCGAATAGCCCTGGTCGCGGCGCGAGCGCACGCGGTGCTCGAGCGAGAGCGGCTTGCCGGCCTCGATCAGATCGATGGTCTCGCGCAGCGAGCGCTTGAACAGCCACTCGGACGAATCGATGAGGGCGCCGGCCTCGGCGACGCGGTGCTGGATATGGGCGTACTGCGACAGCGCCTCGCCGCCGATGGCGGACTTGCGCTCGCGCATCTGCTCGACGAAGGCCTCGAACGCGCCCCGCGCGATGCCGGTCGCGGGCGAGGTGACGCAGAACGGGAAGATCGCCCACATCGGCGCCTTGTAGATGTTGCCGGCATGGACCTTGGTGCCGGGGCAGCCCGGGCCCGGCCCGAACGGCGCCGCGCCCATGGCGAACGGGCCCCAGGAGATGATGCGGTGCTCGGGCACGAACACGTTGTCGAGGGCGAAGCTCTTCGAGCCCGTGCCGCACAGCCCGAGCACGTTCCAGTCGTCGATCACCTGGCCCTCGCGCTTCGGCACCAGCACGAAGCGGAGGTCGGGGTGCGGCGGCGTGCCGACCATGCCGGCGAACACGCCGAACACCATCCAGTCGCAATTGTCGATGCCGGAGCAGAACGACCAGCGGCCCGACACGCGCGCCCCGCCCGGCGCCGGCTCCATCTTGCCCGACGGCGCGAACGAGGACGCGCACAGCGCCTTGGGGTCGGACCAGATGTCCTTCTGCGCCTGTTCGTCGAACAGGGCGATGATCAGCTCGTGCACGACGATCACCGTGTACACCCACGCGGCCGAGCCGTCGCCGCGCGCGAGCTCGATGCCGATGTTGATGTAGTCGTCGTACCGGATCTCCTTGCCGCCGAACTTTTTCGGCTTGATGATGTCGAACAGGTCGGCCCGCCGGAACTCCTCGATCGTCTCCTTGGGCACGCTGCGGTTGCGCGAGGTCTCCTGCGCGCGCTCGCGCAGCACGGGTGCGAGATCGCGCGCGTTCGCCATCAGGCGGTCCACCGTCGCGGCGTCTCGCCGCGTCCCTTGGTCTTGTGCGACTGCGGTTGCCATCACCTTGTCTCCCAGTTGTTTGGGCGCGGTCGTCAGACCGACAAGCCGAGCAGCTTCGCCGCGTTGTTCTGCAGGATGTCTTCCTTGTCGTGTCCCGACAGCTTCTTCGACTGCACGACGAAGCCCACGGGATCGTCCTCGCCCACCGGATAGTCGGAGCCGAGCACGATGCGTTCCGGCCCCACCTTGTCGATCAGGGTATCGAGCACCTCGGCGTTATAGACGCAAGTGTCGTAGTGGAACGACCGCTTGAGGTATTCGCTGGGCGAGCCGGTCATCGACAGGCGCAGGAACGGCTTGTCGTGGTAGTTCCGGTCCGACCGGCCGGCGTAGTACGGCAGGTAGCCGCCGCCGTGCGCGACGCAGATC
>DASWLB010000219.1:0-4342 GCA_036396315.1 Alphaproteobacteria bacterium | reverse complement strand
TTGCCCGCGACCTTCCGCCCGGAAGGATGAACACGGCCGACAAGACCGGCACAGGAGGACCAGATGATCGTCGATTTCCAGCACCACTACACTCCGCCCGAGATGCTGGGCGCCCGGCAGGGCGAGGGCGTCTCCGTCCGGCTCGACGAGAACGGCAACCCCTCCTACCTCGTGAATCCGCTCTTGGCCGACCTCGACGCCCACATCCGCATGATGGACAAGGCCGGCATCGACGTGGCGGTGCTGTCCTCGGGCGCCGGGTTCGACAACCAGGACGCGGCCTCGTGCCGCCACCTCAACGATCGGGTGAAGAACGCCGAGGTGGATTTTCCCGGCCGCTTCATCGGGCTCGCCCACGTGCCCGCGCTCAAGGGGAAGGACGCCATCGCCGAACTCGAGCGCTGCAAGCGCGACCTCGGTTTCCCCGGCGTCACCATCGCCTCGGAACTCCAGGGCCTGCCGCTCGATGCGCCGGAGCTGGCGCCGTTCTGGGGTGCCTGCGAGCGGCTCGGACTCTACGTGTTCGTCCATCCGCTGCCCGCGGTGATCAACTGGAACCTGATGTACGCCGACGATCTCGGGCGTGCGCTCGGCTGGGAGTTCTCGCTGATGACGGCGACGGTGCGCCTCATCAACGGCGGCGTCTTGGACCGCCATCCCGGCCTCAAGGTGCAGTTCGCCCATTTCTGCGGCGGGATTTCGCGCTATTTGCCGCGCTTCCGCGGCTTCGTGCAGCGCGAGAAGTGGGGCACGGCGAAGGTGCCCAACCACAACCGGAGGCCCGCCAGGGACTACGACCATTACCTCAACGAGCGCCTCATGTACGACACCGGGGGCTGGGCCGGGCCCGACAACGCCGCCGCGTGGGGCATGGAGTGGATCAAGGGCAACCTCAACGACGTGCCGGTGTCGCAGGTCGTGTTCGCGACCGACTATCCTCAGGCGGTGCGCGACGACGACGAGGTGGCCGACTACGTCGCCGCCTACAAGAAGCTCGGCAAGACCGCGGCCGCGATCGACGCCAACGCGACCAAGCTGATCGAGAAGCTGCCCGCGCCGAAGAAGCCGGCGAAGGTGCGCAAGTAAGCGCAAGCTGATGATTGATCCAGCACGTTTGTCATCCCGGGCGCGGCGCAGCGCGGAGCGGTGCGCCGCTGACCCGGGACCCAGGGAAGCCGAGGATCGTTTCCTGGGTCCCGGCTCTTGCCGCTTCGCGGCTCGGCCGGGATGACAGTGGGCGTTTCCCCGTTCGACGTCGTCAATTCAACCGTCCCACCGAGCGGGCCAGCAGCAGATAGAGCTTGCCCACGTCGGCCGAGAGGAACGTCGACGAAAGAAGGTTGTCCGGGTCGCTCTCGTTCGCCTCGTTGAGCAGCCTCTCGAACTGGTCGAGGTAGCGCGAGACGTATTTGCGGAACGTCTCGTCCTCCTGGTACTTCACGCCGATCACCTGGCGCGCGCGCTTGTCGTCGTCGGTGATGATGTTGCGCACGAAGATGCCGCGGTCGCCCTTGGTGAAGCGCGACCACAGCCGCTCGGACGATTGGCGGTCGAGGATGCGGTTGATGTCGATCGCCACCGAGTTCAAATCCTCGATCACGAACTTCGAGGCCTTGAGGAAGCTGTCGCGCCGCGAATCGAACGAGTTCTCGCGGATGACGCGCGCCTGGGCCTCGGCCGCCTCGGCCGAGCGCACGAGGCTCGTCGCCTGCTCCTGGAAGTTGCGCGCCAGCGTGTCGGACTGGTTGTTCGCCTTGTCGAGCGCTTCCTTGAGCTCGCCCGTGTATTTGCGCAGCGTGTCCTGCACGTAGGCCACCTGCTCGACCGCAGCTTCCGAGGCGAGCGCGAGCTCGCGCGCCCGCTCGCGGAACTGGCGGCCGATCCCTTGTACGCGCTCGGCGGCGACGCCCGAGGCGTTGCCGAGCTCGGACGACTCCTTTTTCAGCTCGGCGACGACGTCGGCGATCTGGGAGACGAGCTGGGTGCAGAGGGTCATCACCTCGCGCGCCGACCGGTCGAGCGTCTCGCCGACGAGCCTGAGATGCTCGGTCGATTCGCTCGAGGCGGACTTGACGCCCGCGCTGCGTTCGGCGAGCGCCTCGCCCATCCGCTCGATCAGGGAAGTCGCCTCGTCCACCCCTTCGCCGAGGCGGGCGAGCTGGGACTTCGCGGTGCGCTCGAGCTCGCCGATCCGGCCGGTGACGCGCTGGGCGATCTCCTCGGCCGCCGTCGCCTGCTGGTCGAGCAACGCGTGCAGCCGCTCGGCGTGGCCCTGCGCCTCGCCCGAGCTGGAGGTGAGGGCCTTCGCCTGGCGGTCGAACACGCGGGCCGCCGTCTCGGCGCGCTCGGCTGCGTGATCGGCCGCATCGCGCACCTGGGTGGACCAGCGGGAGAGCGCCTCGCCCATCTTCTGCGCGCGTTCGGTCGCAAGGCCCGAGGCTTCGGTCAGGTCCTCGGACTGCTTGCCGAGCGCCGCGCCGACGACGCGCATGCGCGCCGTCGCCTGGGCGGCGGTGCGCTCGGCCTCGTTGGACAGCTCGTCGTTCTGGCGGCGCAGCGCGGCGCCGACCTCTTCCATGCGCTCCGCGGCCTCCTGCGCGGCGCGCTCGGAGACGGCGGACAGCTCGTCCGCCTGGCGGCGCAGCCCCGCGTTCACGTCCTCGATCCGCGTCGCCACCTGCTGCGCCGCACGCGCCGACAGCTGGGTCATCTCGTCGGCCTGGCGGCGCATCGCCTGGATCAGCTCCTCGGCCTTGCGCAAGGTGTCGCGCGCGCTCTCGGCAGTATCGCCGGTCACCTGCGTCGCGCGCGCCCTCAGGATGTCGCCGATCTCCTCGATCTTGCCGCGCGCCTGGCCGGCCGCCTCCTCCGAGACGTCGATGAACGCGGCCAGCTCGCCGCGCAGATCCGCGGTCACCTCCTCGGCCTTGGCGCGCACCGCGGCGGCGGCGCGCTCGGCCTCGGTCGCAAGGTCGGCCGAGTTCTGCTCGAGCACGCCGCGCAGCTCGTCGATCTGCGCCGCGATCTTGGCCATCGCGTTGTCGGCGGCGGCGCCCATGTCCGCCGATTGGCGGCGCAGCGCGGCGGCGACTTCGTCGGTGCGGGCGAGCGCGCGGGCGGCGGACTTGTCGAACTCGGCGCGCATGTCCTCCGACTGGCGGCGGAGCTGGGCGCCGGCGCCTTCCGAGGCGGCGGCGACCTCGGCAGCGACGCGCGCCGTCTCGGCGAGCATCTCGTCGGCCTGGCGCCGGAGGGCGGCGGCGACGTCGGACGCCTTCTCGGCGGCGTGCGCGGCGGCGTGGTCCGATCCCGCGATCGCCGCGTCGTGCGTCGCCTTGAGCTCGATCGCGAGATCGTCGGCCCGGCGCGCCATTTCGGCGGCCACCCGGTCGGCGGCGGCGGCAAGCTCCGCGGCCTGGGCGCGCGCCGTGGTTCCGGCCTGCACGAGGCGCGCCGCGAACTGCTGCGCCGCGCGCTCGGATTCGGCGACCATCGCGTCCGATTGGCGGCGGAGGAGCGCGCCGACTTCCTCGAGCTTCGCCGCCGCCTGGGCGGCCGCCCGGTCGGTGACCGAGGCGAGATCGCCCGCGCGCGCGCTCATGTGCTGGCCCACCTGGCGCAGCCGCTCGGCGGCGTCGTCGGCGGCGGCGTTCAGGCTCGCCGTTTCGTCGCGATAGGCTTCGCCCGCGGCGCGCACGTGCGCGACCGCGCGGTCCGACGCGCCGACCAGCGCATCGCCGTGGCTCTTGAGCGTGGCGTTGGCCACGGTCACGGCGGCCGCCGTCTCGGTCGCCGCGCCGGACATCAGCTTCGCCTGCTCGGCGTAGGACGTGCCGACCTCCTTCGCGCGGGCCAGCGCCTCTTCGGCGCTGCGCTCGAGTGCGCGCGCCTCGTTGTGCATCATCTCGGTGGTCTCGCGCAGCCTGGCCGAGGCCCCGTCGGAAGCGGCGACGATCTCGCCCGCGCGCCTTCGGTACCCGTCGGTCGCCTCGTCGATGCCGGCGGCGATCTGGCCCAGCTGCGACAGGACGACGTCGGTCTGCGCCCGGATGCCGGCCTGGATCGACTCGGCCTTCTGGGTGGCGCGGTCGGCGGTCGAGTTGAATCCGTCGAGCTGGGCACGCAGCATGTCGCTCGCCTCCTCGGCGCGCGACAGCGCGCGCTGCGAGACGGCCTCGAGCTCGCGCGCCTGGCGCTCGACGATCTCGGCGACCGCGGCGGCGCGGATCGCCGCCTGGTCCGCCGCCTTGTCGAGCTGCTCGGCGTGGACTTGGAGCAGGTCGCGCAGCCGCTGCGCCTGGGCCGCCGACCGGTCGGTCGCCTCGTTCAGGTCGCGCGCCTG
>DASWLB010000218.1:0-1760 GCA_036396315.1 Alphaproteobacteria bacterium | reverse complement strand
GCGAAGGCGGCGGCGACATTGGCACGCGTCGCGGCGACCGTCTCGCCTACCATGTGATGCAGCACGTAGATCGCGATCGCCGCATCGACCGACCGGTCGGCGAGCGGCAGATTCGCGGCCGAGGCATGCAGCCCCAAATCGATGTCGCGGTTGGCGGCGAGGGAAGGGAGCGACGGATCGACGCCGACGACGAGCGCGCCCGAGGGCTTCGCGTAGGGCGCGCCGGGTCCGCAGCCGAGATCGAGGGCGATGCGGCCCGGCGTGAGTGCATTCGCGATTTCCTGCACCTGACGCTCGTAGCACAGCCGCCACACGCCGGGATGGGCGTTGTGCTCGGCGATGTGCCCGTGCAGCGCATCGAATGTCGCGGCGTGGCGCTCGCCCATCGTGGAGACGACGGCGCCCGCCATCTCGCCCTGCCAACCGCAGCTTGCGCAGGCGGTTCGTCCGCCTTCGACCGCGAGCGGCGCATGGCGGCACCGCGGGCAGGCGAGCACCCGTCCGGCCAGCGCCCGCGCCGCCTCGTCGCGGGACGTTGTCCCGTCGCGCCGCGGCTCGTCCACCCCTCGCGCCTCCCTTGCGGCCGTGTGGGTTCTATCGCGCGGGTCCACGGTACGCAACGTGGCCTTCACCCTTCCCTTTGGCGCGTGCCTTGTTAGAGTGCCACGGCCCGGCTCGACCGGGCGAATCCGGATGAGGGTAGCCATGAAGATCACGTTCGCCGCGCCGGAACTGCCGCGATCGGGCGCGATCGCCGTGTTCGTGCTCGACGGCAAGGCGAAGACCGCGACGGCCGAGCGGCTCGATCGCGAGACCGGCGGCGCGGTGACGCGGGCGATGGCGGAGGGGCGCTTCCAGGGGCGAAGGGACCAGGTGCTCGTGATCCCCGGCGCGCCCGGAATTACCGCGTCCCGCATCGTGCTGCTCGGACTCGGCAAGGCCGAGGACGTGGACGACCTCACCGCGCAGAACGCGGGCGGGCGCGCCGTCGGCCAGCTCGCGACGGCGGGTTTCGCCGCGCTCGCCATCGCCGCCGATCCGATCCGCGGCGCCAAGCTCTCCGGGCCCGCCTTCGCCGCGAACGTCGCCTACGGCGCGGTGCTCGGCGGCTACCGGTTCGACAAGTACCACACCAAAGTGAAGCCGGAAGACAAGGCGAGCCTAGAGACCGTCACCGTCATGGCGCGCGACCCGGTGGCGGCGCGCCGCGCCTACGAGCCGCTCGCCAGGATCGCCGAATCCGTCCTGTTCACGCGTGACCTGGTCTCCGAGCCCGCCAACGTCATCTTCCCGGCGAGCCTCGCCCAGCAGGCGCGCTCGCTCGCGCGCCTCGGCGTCAAGGTCGAAGTACTCGAGAAGGCGGAGATGAAGCGGCTCGGCATGGGCGCGCTGCTCGGCGTCGCACAGGGCAGCGCCAACGACCCCCGCCTCGTCGTCATGCGCTGGAACGGCGCGCCGCGCGCCCGTAGCAAGCGTCCGATCGCCTTCGTCGGCAAGGGCGTGACGTTCGACACCGGCGGCATCTCGATCAAGCCCGCGGCCAACATGGAAGACATGAAGTGGGACATGGGCGGGGCGGGCGTGGTCATTGGGCTGATGCGGGCGCTCGCCGCGCGCAAGGCCAAGGTCAACGCCGTCGGCGTCGCGGGGCTCGTCGAGAACATGCCGTCGGCGACGGCCCAGCGCCCGGGCGACGTCGTCACCACCATGTCGGGCCAGACGGTCGAGGTGATCAACACCGACGCCGAGGGCCGCCTCGT
>DASWLB010000217.1:0-1809 GCA_036396315.1 Alphaproteobacteria bacterium | reverse complement strand
ACCCAGCCGCCGGCGACGAACAGCGCCGCATCCAGCGCCGCGTTCACGTAACCCGGGATGGTGTTCGGCCCCTTGACCAGGATCGCGCCGATCTCGTCGGTCGCGCAGAAGCGCGCGATGCCGCCCGCCCCGTCGAGGATCGCGGTCTTGACCTCGACGTAGGGCAGCCGGATACCGGTCGACCCAAAACGCGGGTCGCCGTCGCGCGGCGGCATGGTGGCGTTCTGGGTGAATTCGGTCGCGCCGAACGTCGCGATCATGCGCACGCCGAATTTCTTCTCGATCTGGCGCGCGATTTCGGCCGGCAAGGGCGCCGAGCCGGTCGGCGCGTAGGGGCGGAAGGACGAGATGTCCTCGCCGTTCGGCGGGTTGTTGACCAGCACCGAGAGCGTCGTCGGCACGCCGGACAAGTAGGCGATGCGGTAGCGCTCGACGAGCTTCCAGTAGTTGGCGAGGAAGCGCTTCGAGCGCGCGCCGAACGCCGAGGGAACGACGATGGTCGATCCGTTGGCGAGCGGCAGGATGGTGCGCCCGAAATAGCCGGCGATGTGGAACAGCGGGTAGTCGCAGAAAACGGTCTCGTCGCGCGCGTGCGCCATGATCTCGGTGTTGGCCCAGCATTTGAAGGCGAGCCCGCGGTGCGCGATCTTGGCGAGCTTGGGCGCACCCGTGGTGCCGCCGGAATGGACGTAGGCGGCGATGTCGTCGGGCCCGCGCGCACGCTCGAAGACGAGCCGGTCGGCGGGCTCCTGCGCGATCAAGGTGTCGAGGTCGGTTTCGGACAGACGCTCCGCGCCGCATTCGGCAACCGTCAGGACATGTGCGAGGTCGGGCAGATCGCCCCGGATCGCTCGCAGCTTCTGCCAGATCTCGACCCCTTCCGCCGGGCCGAGCGCGACCACCACCTTGGCGCGCGCCGCGCGCAATATCTCGACCAGGTGCTTCGGCTCGAGCATCCAGTTGACGCAGCACGAGAGGCCGGCCGCGATTCCGCCGATCTGGGCGAAGAAGATCTGCGGCACGGCGGGCACTAGGGTGCAGACGGCATCGCCCGGCCCGACGCCGAGCCGGTGGAACAGGTTCGCGGTCTGCACGAAGCGTGCGAACAGCTCTGCGTGCGTGAACGTGACGGGCGGCGCGTCGAGGTCGGCGTCGGCGAGATAGACGAGCGCGGTCTTGTCGGGCTCGAGCGCGGCGCCGCGCCGGATCAGCTCGAAGGTGTCCCAGCTCGCGATGCGCTCCGCGAGCGGCACGCGCTCGAGCGCCTCGATGTCGGCGAGGCTGCGGATCGGGGTGAAGCTCGACGCCACGACCGCTACCCCGTGTACCAGGCGGGCTTGCGCTTTTCGCGGAAGGCCGCGCGGCCTTCCTTCGCCTCGGCGGAGTCGCGCGCCGTGTCGAACCGGCGCGCGAGCCGGTCGGGCGCGGCGTCGGGCCCGCCTGCGAGGCAGGCGGCGATGTCGCGCTTGATGTCGGCGGCGGCGCCGGGTGCGGCGTGCAGCAGCGCGTCGATCACCGGCGCCGCGGCGGCGCCGAGCCCGCCCGCGGGACACAGCTCGTGCACGAGGCCGCAGCGCAGCGCCTCGGCCGCGCCGAACCGCTCGCCCGAGAGCGCGTAGCGCCGGAGCGCGCGGCCGCCGAGCGCGGCGAGGAACAAGGGGATCATCGGCGAGGGCGAGAAGCCGATGCGCACCTCGGGGATCGAGAAGAACGCGCCCTCCTCGGCGATCGCGATGTCGCAGGCAGCTACCCAGGCGACGCCGCCGCCGATGCAGGCGCCCTGGACGAGCGCCACGGTCGGCTTCGGGC
>DASWLB010000216.1:0-4150 GCA_036396315.1 Alphaproteobacteria bacterium | reverse complement strand
CGACATTTCCAGCGAGAAGAATCCGACGACGGCGCCGTCGCGGCAATGGCGGCGGCCGGCCTCGTCCACCTCTTCGCGGTAGGACTTGGCGGCGTGGAACGCCATGTTGGTGGCGAGCGCGGTCTTGCCCATCGAGGGCCGCCCGGCGAGCACGATCAGGTCGGAGGCGTGCAACCCGCCCAGCAGGATGTCGAGCTGGCCGAGGCCGGTGGCGACGCCGGTGAGGCGACCCTCGCGCTGGAACGCCGACTGCGCCATGTCGATCGCGCTCGCGATCGCGTCGCGGAACGGGCGGAACCCGCCCTCGAAATCGCCCTCGGTCGCGAGGTCGTAGAGCTTCTGCTCGGCCGCGGCGATTTGGTCGGTCGCCGCCGCCTCGGTGCGCATCTCGTAGGCGTCGTTGACCACGTCCTCGCCCAAATCGATCAGGCGGCGACGCAAATGCAGGTCGTACACGATGCGCCCGTAGTCGCCGGCATTGATCACCGTGACCGCGGCGCGGGCGAGGCGGGCGACGTATTCGGCGCCGCCCGTGCCGCCGAGCTCGGGATCGCCCTCGATGACGTGCTTCAGGGTCGTGCCGTCGGCGATCTGGCCGCGTTCGATCAGCCGCGCGCAGGCCTCGTACACGCGCCCGTGCAGGCGGTCGGAGAAGTGCTCGGGCCTGAGGAATTCGGCCACGCGTTCGTAGGCGCGGTTGTTGACCAGGATCGCGCCGAGCAACGCCTGCTCGGCCTCGACGTTGCGCGGCGGGACGCGGAAGCCCGGCGCATCGCGCTCGGCGGTGCGCAGCCGCGTGACGATCGTTTCCGTGTTTTCTGCTGCCATGCGGCGCACGTTACCCCTGTCACGACGATTCGCGCGAATGGAAAACCGGCCTTCGACGTCCGCCGCGGACGCGTGCGAGAGCAATTCTGTTGAGCGTCGCGTCGCCCCGCGCTGCGCGTGCGGTTTCGCCCTGCATGTGGATTAGGTGCAGAAATTATTCGCGGCGAGGGTGCGGCGCCGCGTCAAGAATCTGCGCCAAAGTGGTCGAATTGCCATGCTTTTGCCCTCTTGGGCGGGCAGAATGCGCGAGTCACAAGCGGACCCAGGGGAGAGGCACATGTTCCGGAAGCAGACGAGCGACGCGCATGACACGTCGTCGGTTTCGATTCCTTCGCCCGACCGCAGCGCCGCGACCGCGGCGGCACCGGCGCCGGTTCGCGCCGAGGTCGCGCTCGGCCGGGCCTCGGAGTACACCCGCGAGGAGCGCAGCCGGCTGATCGTCGGCCCCAACATCAAGCTCAAGGGGGTCGAGATCACCGATTGCGACACGCTGGTCGTCGAAGGTCGCGTCGAGGCCTCGATGGACAGCCGCATCATCCAGATTGCCGACGGCGGGGTGTTCACCGGCACGGTCGCCATCGACCGCGCCGAGATTCGCGGCCGGTTCGAGGGCGAGATGACGGTCCGCGACCGGCTCGTGGTGCACGGCACCGGCCGGATCGTCGGCAAAATCCGCTACGGTCGGCTCGCCGTCGAGGAAGGCGGCGAGATCACCGGCGACCTCGCGGCGCTGCCGCGCGCCGAGACCCGCCAGCCATCGGCTGCCGCGGCAACGTCGACCACGACGCCTGAGACCGAGCCGGTGTCGTCGCTGCAGCGGCCCAAGCGCGAGCCGTTCAGCCATCCGCCGACGGCGCGGGTCGAGTCCGGCGGGCGCGACGCCGCGGAATAGCCGTTCCCTCCCGGTGTAGGTGTATTGGGCGCGCCCGACCGGGGCGCCCGGGCACCGGGGCACCGAAGAGGAGAACGAACATGCTTCAGGGAGGCGTTAGAACCGCGGCATTGGCATCGCTCGCCGCGGGGGCGTTGATATTGGTCGGGATCGGCCAGGCGTCGGCCCAGGAGGCGGGGCCGGTCAATTTGCGCGGCCAAATCCAGGCGGTCGACGGCAATACCCTCACCGTCCGGGAGCGGTCGGGCCAGACGATCAAGCTGGTGATGAACGAGAAGTCGGGGTTCTCGACCCTGGTCAAGGCGAGCCTCGCCGACATCAAGCCGGGCACCTATGTCGGCACCGCGGCCGAGCCTCTGCCCGACGGAAAGCTCAAGGCGCAAGAGGTGTTGATCTTCGCGCCCGGCCAGCGCCCCGGCGAAGGCCATCGGCCGCACGACCTCACCCCGCGCAGCACCATGACCAACGCCGACGTGGGCGGCGTCGTCACCATGGCGATGGGGGCCGAGCTCAAGCTCAAGTACAAGGACGGCGAAAAGACCGTCGTGGTCGCGCCCGACACGCCGATCGTGGCTTTCACTCAACCCGACAAGTCGCTGCTCAAGGCCGGGAGCCATTTCATGGGGGTCGGCCAGAAGCAGGCCGACGGCAGCTACACGGTGGTCCGCATCTCGGTCGGCAAGGACGGGCTCGTCCCGCCGATGTAGGAACGGCCGGCTTGGCGGCGGTCAATCCTGCGTGAGGTCGCGCGCCGCCTCGGCGACGCGCTCGAACTGGTTGTTGCGAGGCAGGGGCGAGGGGTTGTGGTCGGCCTCGCCCGCTTCGCGCCGCCGTTCGCCCCAGGCGCGCACGTAGTCGCGCAAATCCTGGTCGAGCAGGATCGTGCGCAGGATTTCGTTCTGCACCTCGAGGTCGGGCTGGGCGTTGCCGGTCGTCTCGGCACAGACCGCCCGCAGATAGGCCACCGAATCGAGGATCAGGTCGGCCTCCTCGCGGCTCCAGCCCTTGTCCGGCGCGAAGCTGTGCGCCTCGAGCGCCCGGAGCTGATCCGGGGTCACCGTGCCGGGCGTGCCGACGCGCGGCATGGTTTCCTGGCGCCGCTGAGACGGGCGAACCGGCTGCAGCCCGCCCGGGCGCGGCGGGGCCGACCAGCCGAACAGCCCGATGCGTCGTCCGCCCTCGCTCTGCTGGCGCCGCCGCAGGAAGATCCAGAGCCCGACGGCGATGGCGATGCCCAGGATGAGGTTCTCGTCCATGCGGGCGCCCTAAATCCCGGCTGGCGCGGTGCGGTGACGGATCAGGCGGCAATGTCGCGCGCGGCCGCCTTGGCGTCGGTGCGCGGCGCGCGATCGTAGTCGGTGACGTAGTCGCGCGTGAGCGGCACCGCGTCCTGGCGTCGCGCGAGCTGCATTTGGAACACCATCTGGTTCCAGTGGCGGAACGCGACCTCGCAGCCCTTGAGATAGAACTCCCACATGCGGCAGAACCGTTCGTCGTAGATCGCCCGGATGCGGTCGCGGTTGGCCTGGAACCGCTCATGCCAATGCTGCAAGGTCCGGGCGTAGTGGAGCCGCAATATCTCGATGTCGGTGACGTAGAGCTGCTCGCGCTCGACCGCGGCGAGCGTCTCGGACAGCGCCGGGGTGTAGCCGCCCGGGAATATGTACTTGCGGAGCCACGGGCTCGTGCTGCCCGGCTGCTCCATGCGCCCGATCGAGTGCAAGAGGCACACCCCGTCGTCGGTCAGCAGGTCGCGCACCTTGGCGAAGAACTCGCGGAAATGCCCGGCG
The DNA here is from genome assembly GCA_036396315.1 of Alphaproteobacteria bacterium. Classification (GTDB taxonomy): domain Bacteria; phylum Pseudomonadota; class Alphaproteobacteria; order MPNO01; family DASWLB01; genus DASWLB01. The sequence goes on along the minus strand of DASWLB010000216.1, from coordinate 640 downwards.
CCGACGTGCTCGAACATGCCGACGGAGACGATGCGGTCGTAGCGCCCGGCATCCTCGCGGTAGTCGCGCAGGTGGAACTTGACGCGGTGGGCAAGGCCCGCCTTCTCGGCGCGTTCGCTCGCGACGCGCTGCTGCTCGACCGAAAGCGTCAAACCGGTCACGTCCACGTCGGCGACGCGGGCGAGATAGAGCGCGAGCCCGCCCCAGCCGCTGCCGATGTCGAGCACCTTCTGGCCCGGCGCGAGCAGGAGCTTGCCCGCGATGTGGCGCTTCTTGTTCTCCTGCGCAGCCTCCAGCGTGTCGTCGTCGGAGAGGAAATAGCCGCAGGAGTACTGCCGGTCGCGGTCGAGGAACAGGTCGTAGAGCGTGTCCGACAGGTCGTAGTGGTGCGCCACGTTGCGACGCGCGCGGCCGACGGGGTTGCGCTGCCGCAGCCGGCGCAGCTTGAGCCCGAGCCATTCGTTGAGCCGGAACAAGAGCTGGCCGCGGGCGGCCTGCTCGTTGATCGCGAGCACTTCGATGAAGTCGCCGAGCGAGCCTTCCTCGATGGTCAGCGTGCCGTCCATGTACGACTCGCCGACGGCGAGATACGGATCGAAGACGAGCCTCCGGTGCAGCGACCGGTCACGGAGTCGCACCA
>DASWLB010000215.1:0-3234 GCA_036396315.1 Alphaproteobacteria bacterium | reverse complement strand
TTCAGGCTTCGGCTCGGCTTCTTCATGGTAGGCGATCCCGCGGCAGAGTTAGCTAAGCTAACTTAGAAGAATCGTGCCCGCCGGTCAATTTCGGGCTCACCTGCATAGGGGCGGGTCTCAGACCCGCCCCTACCCTCTCGGGTCGGCTCGTCACCCGCCGTAGAAGACCTTCTCGCCCAAATCCTTCATCCACAGGATCGCGTCGTCGGGCCGGCCCTCGGGCGCCTTGGCGACGTTCGCCTCGACCACCTCGCCGATGACGATGTGGTGGTCGCCCTTCTCCACGATGTCCATCACCTTGCACTCGACGCTCGCCGGCGCGTTCACCAGGATCGGCTGACCCGTGACCGCGCCCTTGCGCACCGGCTCGCCCGATATCTTGTCGCCGTCGCGGGTCGCCGGCTTGAAGAACGTGAACGCCTGGCCCTGCTGGCCCTTGCCCAGCATGTTGAGCGCGAAGGCGCGCGATTTCTTCACGACCGCGTAGGCGCCGGAATCGGCCTTCACGCCGACCGCGACCAGCGGCGGGTTGAACGAGGTCTGCGTCACGAAATTCACCGTCGCGGCGGCGGTCTCCCCGCCCGCCTCCGCGGTGAGCACGTAGATGCCATAGGGGATCATGCGGAGCGCGGTCTTCTTCGCGGCGTCGTCCATCGTCGTCTCCCGTCCGGTGCGGTTGTAAATCGATCTTACCCCGTGCCACACTTCCGCGCCAACCAACCGACGGGAGCCGACGATGAACGCGAAGACGCCGAGCACGCGCACCCTTGCCTCCGCCGCGGCGATCCTGGGCACGGTTCTGATCGCGGGCGCGCACGCGCAGACCATCACGGTCGGCGCCGACCAGATCGGCGGCCTCACCAATGTGACCAGCTCGACCGTCGCCAAGGTGGTGAGCCAGAACACGCCGATGACGGCGCGCACGCGGGTCTACGGCTCGGGCGCCGAGGCCTGGCTGCCCGACCTCGACGCCGGGCGCCTCGATCTCGGCACGCATTTCTCGGCGACGGTGTGGCTCGCCCACAACAAGATCGACTCGAACCTCGAGCTGAAGAACCTGCGCCTCATCCGCTCGACCGCCGGCACGCTCCTCCTCGGCTTCGTCGTCAAGGCGGACTCAGACGTCCAGCGGGTCTCCCAGCTCAAGGGCAAGCGCGTCGCCGGCTCCTATCCCGGCCAGCCCATCATGCGCCGGCTCGCCGGCGGGGTGATGGAGGCGCACGGCATCGGCTGGAACGACGTGACCATGATCCCCGTGGTCGCCGCGGTCGAGGGCGCGCGCGCCTTCCAGGACGGGCGCGTCGATTCCGCCTGGTTCGCGATCGCGACGCCCCTGACGCGGGAAATCCACTCCAAGACGCCGATTCGCTTCCTCGACCTCGACATGACGCCCGAACGGCTGAAGCTCGCGCACGAGAAAATCTTTCCGGGCGTCGTGGCGACCCGATTCCAGGGCGATCTGCCCTGGGCGAAGCGCGGCACCCAGCTCCTCACCTACGAGCTCTACGTGCTTGCGAGCAGCCACACGAAGGACGACGTGGTCGCCGCCGCGGTCAAGGCGATGTGGGAGAGCGACCAGGAGATGATGAAGGCGCACATCTCGATGGGCGGCTTCACCAACGCCGCCGCGGTGACCGACCGGCCGGTGATCCCCTACCACCCGGCGGCGATCGCCTTCTACAAGGAGAAGGGCGTGTGGACCGCGGCGGCCGAGGCCGCGCACAAGGCGCTCCTCGCCAAGGCGACGGCGCGGTAGGGGGAGCACGAGCCTCATCCTTCGAGGCCCGCTTCGCGGGCGCCTCAGGACGAGGTGCATTTTTCATTTGGTCCTCCTCCTGAGGAGCCCCGCCAATATCGCGAAGCGATGTAGGCGGGGCGTCTCGAAGGATGAGGTCGCTGGCTACGCCGCCGGCTTGAACTGCTTGGCGAGCTGCAATCGCTGGCGCTGGTAGGACGAGCCGATCGCGCCGCCATAGAGCTTGTCGGGCAGGCCGGTCAGCCGCTCGTAGATGAGGCGGCCCACCACCTGCCCGTCGTCCAACAGGAACGGCACCTCGTGCGAGCGCACCTCGAGCACGGCGCGCGTGCCGCCTGCCGCGTCGCCGTAGCCGAACCCGGGGTCGAAGAAGCCGGCATAGTGCACGCGGAACTCGCCCACGAACGTGTCGTAGGCGCGCATCTCCGCCGCATGGGTCGGCGGCACCGTCACCGCCTCCTTGGAGGCGAGGACGTAGAAATCGTCCGGGTCGAGCACGATGCCGCCGCCGCGCCCGGGCGCAACCGGCTCCCAATACTCGTGCAGGTCGTAGAACGCGGTGCGGTCGATGTCGATCAGCCCGGCGTGCTTGCGCGCCTTGTAGCCGATCGGTCCGCCGTTTTCGCGCGGCGCGAGGTCGACGCGGATCGAGATGCCCTCGGCGAGCCGCTCCTCGCGCCCGAGCGCCCGGTCGACGAGCCCGACCTCGTCGTGCAGGCGCCGCAGCGCCGCCTCGCCGACGACGGGCGATCCGCGCCGCAGCCGGAGCTGGTTGAGGCGCGAACCCGCGCGCACGACGATCGAGAAGGCGCGCGGCGAGATCTCGACGTAGAGCGGCCCGTCGTAGCCGGCCTCGATGCGCTCGAACTCGGTGGCGCGGTCGGTGATGAGGCGGGTGAACACGTCGAGCCGCCCGATCGAGCTCTTCGGGTTGGCGACGCCCGAGATGCGTGTCGGCAGCCGCAGCCGCTCCTGCAGCGGCACGATGTAGACGCAGCCGCGCTCCAACACCGCGCCGCCCGTCAAGTCGATCTCGTGCATGCGGAACCGCTCCACGCGGTCGGCAACGCAGGCGTCGGGTCCCGGCAGGAAGCTCGCGCGCACCCGCCAGGCGGTGCGACCGAGCCGGAGGTCGAGCGAGGCCGGCTGCACCTGGTCCTCGCCCACCCCGCTGGCGGCGGCGATCTCGCCCGAGCGCACCAGCGCGCGCAGCACGTAGGACGGCAAAAGGCCCGTCGGATGGTCGGCGCGGGCCGGCTGGAGCGCTTCGTCGGGCAGGTAGCCGGTGGCGGGATCGCTCATGCCGGGCGGACTCCTCGGCCGGGGATGCGGGACAGGCGACTCCTCCTTAACAGAATCCGCCTTATGCCTCAATGAGTTGCGGCAGAATTCCGGGTGTCACGAATTGTTCAAATTCGTACACCGGTTTATCCACCGACTTCTCCACAGGCTGGACGGCGGATCGCCGGGTGCGATGG
>DASWLB010000214.1:0-3215 GCA_036396315.1 Alphaproteobacteria bacterium | reverse complement strand
CGAGCGGCGCGGCCTATCGCGGCTACAAGGTCGTCGTGCCGCTCGACGGCATGTCGGCCGAGAACACCTATTTCGAGCAGTACGTCGCCTTCCAGCTGGTCAACCTGCCGGGCGGCGGCGACCGGGTGACGCTCACGACGCTCGACAAGATCGCGTACTGAGGCGCACGCGGCCCGCGTTGAGTTGGGCGCGCGGGGCGGGTAGTCTACCGCCGTCCCAACGGCGCCTCGGCCCATGCCCGACGAGAAGCTCACGCGCAGGCTCGCGGCGATCCTCGCCGCCGACGTGGTCGGCTACAGCCGGCTCATGGGCGTGGACGAGGCGGGCACGCACGCGCGTCTCAAGGCGATCCGCGCCGAGCTGGTCGATCCGGCGCTCGCGCAGTTCGGCGGGCGGGTATTCAAGACAACGGGCGACGGTTTCCTCGCCGAATTCGCGAGCGCGGTCGATGCCGTCGCCTTCGCGCTCGCGATCCGCAGCGCGCTTCTCGCGCGCGAATCGCGCGAGCCCGCCGGCCGCCGGATCGAGCTCCGCATGGGCGTCAATTTGGGCGACGTGATCGTCGAGGGCACGGACATGTTCGGAGACGGTGTCAACCTCGCCGCGCGGCTCGAAACCTTCGCCGCACCATGCCAGATCTGCGTGTCGCAGGACGTCCAGCGCCAGGTGCGCGGCAAGGTCGAAGTGGTCTTCGAGGACCTCGGCGAACAGAGCTTCAAGAACATCGCCGAGCCGGTCCGCGTGTTCGCGGTCCGCGCGCCCGGCGAGGCGGCGCCGGCGCGGCGCGAGCGTCCGCGAGCCGAGGCGGCGCCCGAACGGCCGTCGATCGCGGTCATGCCGTTCGAGAACATGAGCGGCGAGGCCGAGCAGGAGTTCTTCGCCGACGGCATCACCGAGGACATCATCACCGAGCTGTCGCGCTTCCCCGGCCTGTTCGTGATCGGGCGCAACTCGACGTTCGCCTACAAGGGGCGGCGCGTGAAGGTGCAGGAGCTGGGCCGCGAGTTCGGCGTCGCCTACGTGGTCGAGGGCAGCGTTCGGAAGTCCGGCCAGCGGGTGCGCGTGACGGCGCAGCTGATCGACGCCGCGACCGAGGCGCACGTGTGGGCCGAGCGCTACGACCGCGAGCTCGCCGACATCTTCGACATCCAGGACGAGATCGCGCGCACCGTCGCGGCCACGGCCCAGGCGCGGCTCGAGGCAACTTACGGCGAGCGCGTCATCCGCAAGCCGCCGGAGAACATGGCGGCCTACGAATACGTGCTGGCCGCGAAGGTCCTGCATCACCGCGGCACGGCCGTCGACAACGCCGAGGCGCAGCGCCTCGTCGAGAAGGCGATCGAGGCGGACCCGGCTTTCGCCCAGGCCTACGCGTGGAAATGCTGCGTGCTCGGCCAGGCGTGGCAGCGCGGCTTCGGCGACTTCAAGACGTTGTACCCGATCGCCCAGGCGGCGGTGCGCAAGGCGTTCGCGCTCGACCCCAACGACATCGAGGCCAACCGCGTGCTGTGCGAGGCCTACATGGCGGAGCACAGGCTGGAGGATGCCCGGCGCCACCACGATCGCGCCCTCGCTCTCAACCCGAACGACCCACGCATCGTCGCGCAGAGGGGCGAGCTTCTCACCTGGCTCGGCCGCGCGGAAGAGGGCCTCGACTGGATCCGGAACGCCATGCGGCTCGACCCGTACGGTGCGGTGACGCGGGGCCACCTGCTCGGCCGCGTGCTCTATGCGCTCGGACGCTTCCGCGAGGCGGCCGCGGCGTACGCCGACGTCCCGGAGCCGCGCTGGAGCCAGCGCGCGGAGCTTGCGGCGAGCCTTGCCCAAGCGGGCGAGGCGGACGCGGCGAGGGCCCAGGCCGCGGATGTCCTGCGCCAGAACCCCGCGTTCTCCGCGTCCGCCTATGCGGCGAGCCTGGCCTTCGCGCGCGAGGACGACCGCGCGCGCGTGCGCGAGGGGCTTGAGAAGGCCGGCCTGCCGGGGTAGGGGAAATCTTCCTCTCCTCCCCGTTGGGGAGGAGAGGCGTGAGTCGCGCGTGTTTGCCCTACATCATCCCGAGCCGTTTCTTGGCCTCGGCGATGAGCGACATGTCGGTGTGCTTCTTGGCGTCGATCGTGCCCGGCAGGATGCCGAGCTTGTGCAGGTCGTCGATGTTCTTCTGCAACAGCGCCACGTCGATCGCGCCGTCGCGCGGCCGGTAGGTGTCCCGCTCGGTGAACACCCAACCCTCGAAATCCTTCTCGGCGCGCTTCGACACCTTGGCGACGACCTTGAGCATCGCCGGCCGGTTCTTGGGGTCGTACAGCCACTGATAGGCGCGGATGTAGTCCTCGAGGAAATCGACCAGCGCGGCGCGGTTCTTCGCGACGAACGCCTCCTTGACGCCCCACACGACCGTCTCGAGCGGGCCGAGCGCGTCGCGCAAGGTGAACAGCTTCTTGAGCTTCGGGTTCTTGCCGGCGATGAGCGAGAACGGCAGCACGAGGAACGCGGCATCGACGCGCCCCGAATCGAGCGCGGCCATCATCGCCGGAAAACGCACCTCGACGATCTGGGTGTCCTTGCCGGGCTCGAGCTTGTTGTCGAGCAGCGTCTTGCGCAGCGCCGTGTCGACGCCCGATCCGCGCGAATTGACCGCGGCGACCTTGCCCTTGAGATCGGCGGGCTTGTTGATGCCGGACTCGACCTTCACCCAGAACCCCTCGTCGGAGTAGGGCGGCTTCGATCCGAGCACGCCGGCGATCGCGGTGACCGGCAGCTTCGCCTCGAGGATCATCAGCGCGTGCGACTGGTAGCTGTAGCCGGTGAGCTGGATCTCGTCGGCCGCGAGCCCCGCCGTCATCGCGCCCGAGCCCTGCATGAACACCGGCTCGACCACGTAGCTCTTGCCCCAATGCCGGTACACTTCCTTCGGCAACTCGGGCAGAAGCGGCGTGATGTGCGACGGCGTGGTCGACCACGCGATGCGCAGCTTCAACGGCTCGGCGGCGGACGGGATCGGCGCCGCCATCAGCCCGGCGACGGCGAGCGCCGCCAGCGCGAAGACGACGGCCCTGCGATCGATTGTCATGAATTCCTCCCGCGTATCGGTTCGCGGCGATTGTGCGGGCCGGCCGGGTGCCGGTCAAGCGGCGCGGGATTGACCGCGCGCCCGCCCGGCGTGATACCTTGTCGCGCACAGGCGTTTGCGGAGGTTCGATCATGGCGACACAAAC
>DASWLB010000213.1:0-5254 GCA_036396315.1 Alphaproteobacteria bacterium | reverse complement strand
GCCGGCGCCACCGATTGGGCGCTGGTCGCATCGGCCGAATGCGCGGCGGGGGACGAGGCGGCGGCGATCGAGCGGCTCGCCCGCAAGGAGGCCGCGGTCGATCCGCGCTACTACCCGCGCATCAAGGGCGCCGCCGGCATCTTCCGGGTCAAGCCCAAGAACGTCGAGAACAGCCTGCTGGTCGAGAAGGCGATGGCGGGCGAGGCGAGCCTCGACTTCAAGCTCACGCCGGCCGACATCGGCAACTACCTGATCAAGAACGCGACGGCCTGACGGCGCCCCAGCGGTTGGGACCGAACCCACCGCGATGGGCGGACGCATCGCACGCCGCGTCGTGGCCGAATCGCTCTTGTCATATCCCGCCTCCCGTGCCCTATGATGACCCATCGATCCGACAACCGTCGGATTTTGCGCCGGCTCCGAACAAAAATCCGTCCGGCATTTCGGGGAGGTCAGAGATGCATTGCTTCCTGCACGGGTATTCGCGTCGTGCGCTTATCGGCGCCATCGCGGGCGTCGTGGGCCTCGCGCTCGCCGGACAGCCGAGCGCGCAACAGGCGAGCGGCAAGCCGATCCGCATCGGCCAGACGCTGGCGCTGACCGGACCGCTCGGCCAGACCGGCGTGGTGCACAAGACCGTCGGCGACATCTTCATCGCCAACCTCAACAAGTCGGGCGGGCTGTTGGGCCGCCCGGTCGAATGGATCGTGATCGACGACCAGTCCAAGCCCGACGTGGCGCGCACGCTGTACGAGCGCCTGATCACGGTGGACAAGGTCGACCTGATCATGGGGCCGTACGCAACCGCCAATATCCTCGCCGCCATCGCCGTCGCCCAGCGCTACAAGAAGCTGATCATCCACAACACCATGGGCATCCCGAACCTCGCCACCTACGAGTGGCAGTTCAACGCGCTGCTGATCTCCGCCGAACCGCAGAAGACCGTGCCGGCACTGGTCTACGACGCGTATGCGAGCGTGAAGCCTTTGAAGTCGATCACCGTCGTCACCTCCAAGTTCCCGTCGGCGAAATTCAACTCCGACGGCGCGCGCGAGGTGGCAAAGGCGCGCGGCATGGACGTCAAGGACTACATGGAATACGATTTCGGTACGCGCGAGTACGGCTCCATCGCCGCTCGGATCAAGGCGGCCGATGCCGATCTCCTGTGGATGGGCGCGCTCGGCGTCGACGGCAACCTGCTCGTCGAGGCGATGGGCAAGCTCGACTACAAGCCGCGCAACGCGCTCTACCTGTACCCGTCGCCCTCGATCGCGAACGTACCGGGCGCCGAGAACGGACTGTCGCAGACCAACCTCGAGAACGTGCGGCCGTACCTCGACAACCCGACGATCGCGAAGTTCGCCAAGGAATTCCACGAGAAGGCCGTGGCCGCCAACCTGCCCTACAAGGAGATCGATTCCCAGACGGGATTCGCCCTGCAGTCGTGGGAGGTGCTGACGGCGGCGATCCGCGCGACCAAGTCGCTCGACGACAAGACGCTCGCCGAGTGGCTCAAGAAGGCCGACATCGACACCTCGCTCGGCAAGCGCAACTTCCGCGGCAAGTTCAACACCAACGATCACGAGGCGACGCACATCCGCCAGATCCAGAACAAGGAGTTCGTCATCGTCTGGCCGAAGGCGGTGGCGACGCCCGGCAAGAAGATCGTCGTGCATTGAAACGCGGGAGCCGGGGCGCAGCGTAAGGTGACGCCGTGCCGGCTCTCGGGCTCGTCCAGCAGGCGCTGATCACGGGCATACTCGCGGGCAGCCTTTACGGGCTGCTCGCGCTCGGCCTGTCGTTGTCTTGGGGCCTGTTGAAGCTGGTCAATCTCGGCCACTTCGCGATGGCGCTGCTCGGCGCCTATCTCACCTGGTACCTCGGCGCCGAGCAGGGCTTCGCCGTCTGGTGGGCGGCCGCCATCATCGTTCCCGCCTTCTTCGCCTACGGCGTTGCGCTGCACTGGGTGTTCGTCCGGTTCCGGGTCGGCGAGATGTCTTCGATGCTGATCACGTTCGCGTTCGCCATCATCGTCGAATCCGTGATCCAGACGATCTGGACGGCCGATTTCCGCCGCTACTCCACGCCGCTCGCCGACCAGTCGTTCCAGCTGGGGACGCTCTACATACCCAAGCTCAACCTGATCGCGTGCGCGGTCGCCACCACGCTCGCCTTCGCCACCTGGGGCTGGCTCAAATTCACCTACGCGGGCAAGGCGCTGCGCGCCTGCGCCGAGGACGCGCCGATCGCGTCCGCCTTCGGCATCGACCATAAGCGCCTCACCTATCTTCTGTCTGGCATCTGCGCCGCCTACGCGGGCGTCGCCGGCGTATTCATCGCGCTGATCTCGACGCTCGCGCCGAACGAGATCTGGATCTGGATCGGGGTGGTTTTCGCGATCGTGATCATCGGCCGGCTCGGCAACCCGGTCGGCGCGCTGTGGGGCGGCATCCTGATCGGGGTGTGCGAGGCGCTCACCCAGACGGCGGTCAACCCGGCCTTGGCGCCGCTGGTGGCGTTCTCGGTGCTGATCCTGTTGCTGGTCGTGAAGCCGAAATGGATTTGAGCGGCCGGCTCGGCGGCTATACCGGCCTCGCGGTTCTCGCGGCAGGGCTCGTCGCCGTGCCGGCGCTCGATTTACCGGCGTTCTACGTCGCCTTCCTCTACGTCCTCTTCCACTGGACCTCGATGGCGACGTCATGGGCGATTCTGTCCGGCTTCGCCGGCTATTGGAGCTTCGGCCACGCCGCCTTCTTCGGCACCGGCGTCTATGCCTCGGCGACCTTCGCCGCCAAGCTGGGCGTGCCGTTCCTCGCCACCATCCCGATCGCCGCGTTGCTCGCGGCTTCGCTCGGCGCCGCGGTCGGCCTCGTCGTCTTCCGCCTGCAGCGGCTCCGGGGCGAGCTGTTCGCGCTCATGACCCTTTCCGTCACCTTCGTGCTCGCCACCATCATCTCCAACTCCCCGATCGACGGCGGGCTCGGCGTCTATCTGATCGCGGTCCAAGTGCCGGAGGCGTTCGGCTCGCCCACCGCCACGTTCTACCTGCTGGGCCTGTTCTTGGCCGCGCTGTCGCTGTGGACCGCCTGGAAGATCACGCGCTCGCGGCTCGGCCTCGGGCTGTTCGCCATCAACGACGACGAGGACGTGGCCGAGGTCAAGGGCGTGCCCACCTTCCGGTACAAGATCCTCGCCTTCGCCCTGTCTTCCGGCATCGCCGGCGCGGTCGGCAGCGTCTACGCGCTCTATGTCAGCTACGTCACGGTCGGCGACACCTTCGACATCACGGCGATCATGTACCCGGTGGTGATGACCATCTTCGGCGGCGCGCGCCACTGGCTCGGCCCCGCCTTCGGCGCCGTCGTCGTCACTTCGGCGCTCTATGGCGCGGCGAGCGGACCCGAGGCCTCGATCGGCCGCGCCGTCGTCGCGCTCGGGCTGATCTTGACCGTACTGCTGCTCCCCTCGGGCGTCATGCCGGCGGTCGAACGCTGGTGGCATTCCGTGTTTCCGCGGCGCCGCGAGACGTTCCCGGCAGCCGTACCCGCATCGCTCGCGGCGGCATCGACACGCGCGGGCGCCAACCCCGCTCCGAACGGCGCGGTGCTTGCGGTCGCCGACGTCCACAAGTCGTTCGGCGGCGTGCAGGCGCTCAAGGGCGTTTCGCTCGACGTGAAGGACGGCGAGATCCTCGGCCTCGTCGGCCCCAACGGCTCGGGCAAATCGACCCTGATCAACATGATCACCGGCCACTATCCGCTCGATCACGGCACCATCGTGTTCGACGGCGCGCCGATCCACAACCTGCCCGCGCACCGCATCGCGCGCGCCGGTATCGCGCGCACCTACCAGATTCCGCGCCCGTTCAACCGCCTCACCGTGCGCGACAACGTGGCGCTTGCCGGCATGTTCGGCGCGGGCAGCTTCAAGGACGAAGCGGCGATGTACGGCGAAGCGCAGCACTGGATGGAATTCGCCGGCATCGCCGAGCGGGCCGATGCCTTCCCGCCCGAGATCAACCTGCACGAGCGCAAGTTCCTCGAGCTCGCGCGCGCGCTCGCCGCCCGCCCGCGCGTCTTGTTGCTCGACGAAGTGCTGTCCGGCCTCAACCACGCCGAGATCGACGATGCGCTCCATCTCATCCGCAAGATCCGCGAGGGTGGGACCTCGATCGTGTTCGTCGAGCACTTGATGCGCGCCGTCGTCGCGCTGTCCGACCGCGTCGCGGTCTTGAACGAAGGCCAGCTCATCGCCGTCGGCACGCCGGAGGAAACCATGCGCGACGCCCACGTCGTGAACGTCTATCTCGGCAAGGCCCATGCTTCTTGAGGCGCGCAACCTGCACATCGGCTACGGCGGCGCACCCGCCGTGATCGATGCGTCGCTCGAGGTCGCCGAGGGCGAAATCGTCGCCGTGATCGGTCCCAACGGCGCCGGCAAGACCACGCTGGTCAACGCCATCGCCGGCCTCTTGCGCTGGCGCGACGGCACGCTCCGCTTCGCCGGCAACGACCTCGCCCGGGTGGCCCCCCATCAGGTCTGCCGCCACGGCATCGCGCTCGTGCCCGAGGGGCGGCGGCTGTTCACCACCATGTCGGTCGAGGAGAACCTCGAGATCGGCTGCTACCTGCCCGATGCCCGCGCCCGGCAGCACGCGGGCTTCGCGCGCGTGTACGACCTGTTCCCGGTGCTGCGCGACAAACGCAGCCAGCTGGCGGGCTCGCTGTCCGGCGGCCAGCAGCAGATGCTCGCGATCGGGCGGGCGCTGATGGCGCGGCCGAAGCTGCTCCTGCTCGACGAACCCTCGCTCGGCCTCGCGCCCTCGGTGGTCGCCGACGTGTTCCGCGTCATCGCCACGATCAACGAGGAAGGCATCGCCATCCTGCTGGTCGAGCAGAACGTCGCCCAGGCAATGGACATCGCCGACCGCGCCTACGTGCTCGAGGAAGGTCGGATCGTCGCGGAGGGGAACCCCGACGCCCTGCTCGCCCAATCGCGCATCCGCGAGGCCTATCTCGGGGTATGATACGGCGGCGATTGAAACTGACTAACCAATCGTGTGTAGGGGCGGGTCTCAGACCCGCCCCTACGGTCGTCGGTCGTCGAGGCGGTTGCTGTGATCGAGACACGAATTTTCAGTAACGGGAGTTTCTTGCCATGGCGAAGCCGATCGTACCGCTCACGCAACTGCACGGCACGTGGCGCCTCATGGGGCGGCGGGTCACCGGCACCGACGGCAAGGTGTTCTTCTCGA
>DASWLB010000212.1:0-2353 GCA_036396315.1 Alphaproteobacteria bacterium | reverse complement strand
GCGCGTGCGCTGGAGCACCGCGTCGAAATAGGACGGCCACTGCACAAGCCGCACGATGCGCCCGAGTCTGGCGTCGCGCGCGGTGCGGAACAGCACGTTCTTGTGGCGCCAGCTGCGCGGGTGAGCCAGCGCCGTCTCGCGCACCCGGTCGAACGCGCGGGCGAGCTCGGCCACCTCGGCGGCGGAGAACACGCCCGGGACGACGGCGTAGCCCCGCTCGCGGTACTGATCGAGATAATCCTGCGTCATCGCCGGTCCCGGCCCCGCCCCGCCTTTGGGGCGGCGGAACCTAGCACGCGCCGGTTAACGAATGAAATTGGCGGTAAGGCGTTGAGACTTTGGCGTTTTATTTTATGGCGTCAGCCTGTCGTCAGGCCCGGCCTTGTGCCGGGCATCCACGGGCTTCTTGCTTAGTTGGTGCGCCACGAACGTCGATAAGCCCGTGGATGGCCGGGACTCGCGGCTGCGCCGCGGCCCGGCCATGACGACTTGATTGTACGAGCGGACGATGGACTGCGATCGGGAGGCCGTGCGACAAGCGGGTCAATGTTCTCATTGCACCGCGCGGCACTCTAAGACCATGGCAGAATTTCTCGTGGGACGCCTCTACGCCTGGCCGGAGTTCGGCGAGGAGGGGCAGGACATCTGGCTCCTGCATCTCGGCGACCCGGCGTTTTTCCTGCGCGTGATAAGGCGCCCCGAAGGCAGCCTGCCGTCGGGCGAGGTCGCCGACCTCGCCTTCCCGCTCAAGTCCGACGCCCGCTTCGCGCTCGGCAATCTGATGTTCCTCGATCCGCACGCGGCGGAGGCGCGCGAGGTGGCGCGGCTGCTGGCCGGTGCGATCGACGCCATCCACGACGATGCGGTCGCCGACCGGCTTGCGCTCGACCGCCGCCCGTTCGATCCCGTGCCCGAGCCGATCCTGGCGGACGACCGACCCAAGGGATTCCTCATCGGCGTCGTCTACGAGCCGCGCTCGAGCCGAGTCGACGCGGCGTGGTGGATCGCCCATATCGGGCTGCCGTCCTTCGTGATGCGGGTGAGCGACCCGACCGACGAGACGCTCGAGGAGGGCGACATGTGGGCGACGGTGGACGGCGGCGCGGTGCTGAGCCACCCGCGCTTCCTCACCGCCGTCGCGTGCGACGCGGACGAGTTGCGCCACCTGGCTCAGGCCGGGGCCGAAGTGATCCGCGAGTCGGCCGCCGACGACATGGCGGTGACCTGATCGCCGCACGCGCCAATCGGCGCCGTGCCGGCGCGCTCCCCCTCGATCATCGGCGCGCGATGCTCTAACCTCGCGGCGCATCGAACAAGAACGAGTGACGGGAGGCGTCGCGATGCAGGAAAGCCGGCCGCCCGGGCCGAAAGTGCGGCTGCGCGAACTCAGGCGGCGCTTCGCCTTGCGCCGCAAGGAGGTGGAGGCGCTCGCCGGCGTGAGCTTGGACGTCGCCCAGGGCGAGTTCCTCGCCATCGTCGGCCCGTCGGGCTGCGGCAAGACCACGCTGCTCCGCATCGTCGCCGGGCTCGACACGCCCACCGCCGGCACGGTCGAGATCGCCCGCGAGCCGGGCGCGTCGCGCCCGCTCAACGCCATGGTGTTCCAGCAGGAATCGGTGTTCCCCTGGATGAGCGTGCGGGACAACGCGGCGTTCGGCCTGAAGGCGCGTGGCATCGCGCGGCGCGAGCGCTACGCCATGGTGCAGCCGATCATCGAGCGCGCCGGGCTTGCCGGCTTCGAGGACGCGCTGCCCTTCCAGCTCTCGGGCGGCATGAAGCAGCGCGTCGCGCTCGCCCGCGCCTTCGCCAACGACCCCGAGATCCTCCTGATGGACGAGCCGTTCGCCGCGCTCGACGAGCAGACGAAGCTCATCCTCCAGGGCGAGCTCTTGCGCATCTGGGAGGCCTCGGGCAAGACCGTGCTCTACGTCACCCATTCGATCGACGAGGCGATCGCGCTCGCCGACCGCATCCTGGTGATGAGCGCGCGGCCGGGCCGGGTGAAGGACCTGATCGACATCGCCGGCGTCTTCCCGCGCCCGCGCGACGTGGCCCAGGTCAAGTCGAGCCCGCGCTACGGCGAGCTGTTCGGCCGCATCTGGGGCCAGCTGCGCGACGAGGTGCTGGCCGCCGCCGCGGAGGCCGCGTGACGGGGGTGGGCGCAACACCACCACTGTCATCCCGGGCGCGCCGCAACGCGAAGCGGTGCGGCGCAGACCCGGGACCCAGCGTCCGTCGCGATCCCGGATCAGCGGCGCAGCATTGCATGCCGCGCCGCGTCCGGGATGACAGGAGGAACTTCGCCGGGGCCGCGCCGTGAACCGCAAGCATTTCAACCTCGCGCTGTCGATCG
>DASWLB010000211.1:0-3011 GCA_036396315.1 Alphaproteobacteria bacterium | reverse complement strand
ACACCGCGCGGGCGACGAACGGCAGGAACGAAAGGCCGAACCCCTCGCGCGCCCGCCACGCCTCGCCGTGCACGGCGCGAGCGCGTTCGATCCTGTGGAAGTCGGCCTCGACCGCCTGAAGCACGTGGGCGCTCGTCGCCTGCGAGCGCACCATGTGCTCGGCGGTGAGCTTGCGGACGCGGCTGAACGGGACGACCTCGCGATCGGCAGCCGGCTTGCGCGCAAGATGCGCCTCGATATCGCGCCGCGTGACCCGCCCGCCCTCGCCCGTGCCGTCGAGCGCGGACGGGTCGATGCCGTGCTTGGAGGCGAGGGTTCGCACCGCGGGCGACAGCGGCCGCCCCTTGGCGTCGCGGTTGCGCTGACCCCCCACCCTGTCCCGCCCCCTCACGGGGGGCGGGGACGCGCCCGAATACCCCCTCCCCCCCCTCGACGCCGCCTGCGGCGTCGCTCGGGACAGGCCTTGAGGGGGAGGGACAGGGTGGGGGGTGCCTTCGCTCGCCCGCTCATGTCACGATCACCAGCATGACGGCCGCGACCGCGCACGCCGCGCCGAGCGTCGCCGACAGGCGCCAGCCGGCCTCGCGCGCGGTTTCCGCGACGTCGCGCGATTCGAGCTCGGCGATCTCGCGCCCGGCCAGCATGAACTGCTGGATCGCCGCGCGCCGGCCCTGCTGGTCGCGATCGAGAACGGTGCGGTCGTTGAGGGTGTTGAAGAGCGAGGTCAGATCGCCGGTATCGGCGATGGCGGCGAGCCGGCGCTTCACCTGCTCGCGCAGGGTGCGGCTCGAGATGCGGTCGGCGACCGGCTCGAGGTCCTTGGCGAGCCACGCCGTCAGATGCGGCGCGCTCGGCGGCCCGTGCTCCTTCTGCAGCCAGGCGAACAGGCGCGCCATGCCGAGCCGGGCCATGACCTGGTCGGCGCGCGCGTCCTCCATCGCCGCGAAGTCGCGGTCGAAGTTGCGCTTGACGCGGCTGGCGATGAAGGCGGCGAGGTGACGGTCGAACACCGCCGGAAGCTTCCCGGTGCGGCGCACCACCTCGTCCAAGGTGGGCACGAGCTCGGGCACCGAGTCGACATGGTACGGTTCGACCGTCTTCGACAGGCAGGGCAGCTGCGGGTTGAGCTCGTAGAGGCAGCGTTCGAGCCCGTAGCCCGGCCCGGAATGGCGCAGGAGCTGCTGCACCTGCTTGAACGGCTTCAACCGGATGTTGTTCTCCGGCGTGTCGCGCCCGCTCCAGGCGAGCCATTCGTTGGGCAGGCCCTTGGCGAGCAGCTCGCCGATGGTCTGCGCCTCCTCGCGGTTGCCGTCCATCAGGGCCTGGGCAAGCAGCGGTCCGGCCCCGTCGGGCATGACGACGACGCCCTTGTAGCGGATCGGCGCCTGCGGATCGAGGATCGCCGAGATCTGGCTCACGAGCTTGGGATCGGCCGGACGCCCGGCCGAATCGATGCGCGCGGCGCGGATCGCGGTGGACATGCGCTCGCCCGCCTCGGCGTCCGACACGCCGCGCATCGCCCATTTCACGAACTGGACGTCGAGCACCGTGGTCGCCGCGCCGCGCCAGTCCTTGCCGAAGGCGTGCGCGAGATCGCGGAACCCGCGGTGCTCCTTGCCGCCGAACGGGAACGGGCGGTCCATCCGGGTTTCCCAGTGGTCGCGCACCGCCTTGGTGATGCCGCCCGACAGGAACTGCTCGACCTCGGCGAAGCCCCAGCGCTCGCGCGCCTCGTCGGCCAACAGCCCGCGCAGCACCTCGCGCAGCCCGAACGGCACGCGGTCGCCGTCGAGCAGCGCGTTGAACGAGCCCTTGGCGAGCTTGGCCTCGACCACGTCCTCGGCCGACAGCCCGTCGAGCGGCCGGCGCCCGATCGCGAGCGCGAGCAGGGTGGCGCCGAGCGCATAGAGGTCGTCGCCGTAAGTGCCGGGGCCGCGCCCGAGCGGCGGCGTCATCGCCGACTCGATGGTCTCGTAGGGCGCGGGCTGGGCGAAGGCGGGCGGCACCGACACACAATCGCCGAGCATGACGGGCTTCGAATTGTCGCCGGTCGCGAACAGATTGTCGGGACGGATGGCGCGATGGGTGATGCCGCGGCGCGAGAGGTGCACAAGGGTCGAGAGCGCGGGCGCGAGCACCTTCTGCAGGAGATCGCCGACGGGCATGGGCGCAAGCGCCGCGCCGGCGGGCGCGAGCGCGCCGCCCGAGGGGCGCTCGAACACGATGCAGAACAGCCGCCGCGCGAGCGGCGGCCAGGGGATCGCGCCCCATTCCACCGGGCGCAGGATCTGGGCCTCGCGCGAGGATCTGAGCGCGGACAGAAGCTCCTTGCGCGGCATGGCGCCGGGCAGGCAGATGCGGGCGAAGAGGGGGGAGGACGGCGCGTGCAGATCCTCGACGGCGCACGCCGTCGTGCCCTGCGAGTCGAGCTCGGGGAGCGCGGCGCCCGCGAGAATCCGGTAGCGTTCGCCGAGCACCGCCGGGTCGCCCAAGCCGGTGGCCGCGCCGTCCGCCCGATCTGTCGCCGCTTCGGCGATGTCGCACCTCCGGGAATTCTTGACGGAATCCTACCGCGCGAGGGCAAAGGTTCCGTTAACGCGGAGTTTCCCAACCTATCGGGGAGCGCGGAATTGCCGGCTTTTTCGGTGAATTGTTTGGGACCCTCAACCTCATGGTTCGAGACGCGGTGCTGCGCACCGCTCCTCACCATGAGGAAGAAAAAGAAAACCGCCTCATCCTGAGGAGCGAGCGGAGCGAGCGTCTCGAAGGATGAGGATCAATACGCGAACGGGTCGCGGACGAGGATGGTGTCTTCCCGTTCGGGGCTGGTCGAGAGCAGCGCGACCGGCGCCTCGATCAGCTCCTCGATACGGCGGATGTACTTGATGGCGGTCGCCGGCAGCTCGGCCCAGCTGCGCGCGCCGCGCGTCGATTCGCTCCAGCCCTCGAGCCGCTCGTACACCGGCACGACGCCCGCCTCGATCTCGCGCGCGGCGGGCAGGTAGTCGTAG
>DASWLB010000210.1:0-3140 GCA_036396315.1 Alphaproteobacteria bacterium | reverse complement strand
CGCGCTGGCGACGGCGCGGGAACGCGACGCCGAGCTGCAGAACGGGCATGACCGCGGTCCCCTGCACGGCATCCCGATCGCGCACAAGGACTGCTACGACACCGCCGGTATCCGCACCACGGTCGGGGCCGAGATCTTCCGCGCTCGAGTGCCGCAGCGCGACGCGAGCATCGTGCAGCGCCTCGCGCAAGCGGGCGCCGTGATGCTCGGCAAGACCCAGATGAACGAGTTTGCCGCCGGCATGTCGGGAAAGAACGCGTTCTTCGGCGATGCCCGCAATCCGTGGGACGCGACGCGCGCCCCGGGCGGCTCCTCGAGCGGCAGCGCCTGCGCCGTTGCCGCGCGGCTATGCCTGGGCGCCTCGGGCACCGACGCGGGCGGCTCGATCCGAGTTCCCGCCGCGTGGACGGGGGTCGTCGGCCTGCGCCCTACGCATGGGCGCGTGAGCGCTGACGGCGCCTATCCCCGCTCGTTCAGCTTCGATTGCGCGGGACCGCTGGCGGTGAACGTCGGCGACACGGCCCTGCTGTTCGAGGCCATGGCGGGGCGCGATGGCCGGGATTCGCCTGCGCTTGCGGCAGACCTGCGCGGACTGCGGCTCGGAATCGTGCGGGACTTCAGCCTGCGGGAACTTGACCCAGACGTCGACCGGGCGCTGCGAGAGGCGCTCGGCACGCTCGCCGGCGTCGGCGCGGAGGTTCGTGAAGTCAGTATTCCTGCCCTCGCGGCAGGCACCGAGTACGGCGCGATGCTCGACATCCTGCTCTACGAGTTCCACCAGATCCTCGGCGCCGAGTACCAGGCCACGCCCCGGCGGGAAAAGGTCTTCGGGGCGACCGTGCGCGCAAACCTGGAGCGCGGCGCCGCCATCCGCGCCGAGGACTATCGTGCCGCGCTCGAGGCCCGAGACCGGTTCGTGCGCGAGGTTCGGAAGGCCTTCGGCACACTGGACGCCCTCGTCACCCCGACCGCCGCGATGAGCGCGCCGGCAATCGACGCCGCGGAGGCCGAATTCGATCGCGGCCGGCGATTCACCCTTCCCTTCAGCTTCGCCGGTCTGCCCGCGATCTCGGTGCCGTGCGGCTTCGACCACGCGGGCCTTCCCATCGGCATGCAGATCGTGGCCGACCGGCTGCAGGAGCCGGTGGCCCTGCGTATCGCAGCCGCCTACGAGGCGGCGGCCGCTACCGGCTTGCGTCCCGCAGAATGAGCTCGGCGGCCTTCTCGGCGATCATGACCGCCGGGGCGTTATCGTCACCTCGATCGGCGTCGGATCGAACCCGTTGCAAGGGTTGTTGATCTGCGGGCAGTTCGACAACACGCACAGCACGTCGATGGCGGCGAGCAGGTCGACGACATGACCAGGCTCCTGCGCGCCCGCGACGATCGCCAGCCGGCCGTCTTCTTCGAGGGGCACCGGCATGAAAAAATTGAGATTCGGGACGATGTCGCGCTTCGACATCCCGTGCCTGCCGAGCTCGATCAGGAAATTGTCGCGGCAGGAGTGCATATGCCGCGCCTGCTCGCCGAAACGCACGGTGTTGCCTTCCGCACTGCAACACCCGACCAGCGTGTCGTGGGCGCCGAGGGTATCGGCGGCGACGGTCATCATGACCCGGCCCCGGTTGGAATAGAGCCGCGTACCCCGGGTCACGACAGTGCCCGCCTGGGCGAGAACCGTCAGCTGGGCGTCGTAGCGCTCGGCGGTGTCCACGGCGGCGTAGAGGAGCGCGTCGACCGCCTGCTCACCGATCAGGTCGACGATGCGCAACGTCTCCCCCCGTTCGACGAGGCCCGACCAAGACCGTCCCGGCGGGACGACGCGGCGGTAACGCACGGCCGACGGTTCAGGCGCCTCGGCCATCGCCGCCTCCGGTGCTTTCGGCGAGATAGGCGCACGTCCGCGCGAACGCCCGTCCGGCCTCGCCCGTCGCCTCGCGGCAGAAGCCCGAGATGTCGGCTCGTTGCGGACGCCAGAGGGAAATGCCGACGTCCTCGGCCACCAACCCCGCCGGGGCCAGCGGATGGGGCGCATTGGAGACGGCGGCCAGCAGATCCATCTCGGCATGAAGATCGAGATAGGTTCCCTCGAGGCGGGTGCCGGCCTCCCAGCCGAAACGCTGGTCGGCGCCACACCGGACGGGAGCAAAGAAGGTCACGGGCGCATGCAGGTCGCGCGCGCCCAATCCCAGCTTGGCCGCGGCCAGGGCGAGATTCTCTGCGCCGTTGCGGGCCGCGAGCGGCGACGTGCCGTCGTCGCCACGCGGCGGGCCGGCGCCGAGCAGGACGTCGTGGCGTCCGCAGGTGTCTTCGACGATCGACGCCAGGACCCGGCCCATGTCGGAAAGGAGCAGCCGACCGCGGCCGAGGCCTGTCGTCCACTGCACCTTGACTGTGTCGGTCGCGCAAAAACGTTCGCTGGGGTCGGCGGCGTTCCAGAACAGGCACGACAGTCCGGGCGTGCCGCGCGCATTATCGAGCCGCAGACAGGTTCCGGCCGGCACCCGGCCGTGCCAGTACCAACCGCCGGGAAGGATGGTTTCGAGCCGGAGCAAAGCCGACGGAATGTCGCGCGCAATCCGCGCGGCGGCAGCCACGCGGGCCTCGAATACGGAGAGCGCCTGACCTTCCGCCCGCAACGCCTCGTAGCGCGCCCGCAAGGCGTCGATGCGCGCTTGCTTTGCGGCGCTGCTCGACGCGGCAACGGGCGGTGCCGCGTCGCTCATGCGTAACGACTGAGGAACTGGCGGGCGCGCGCAGTCTGCGGCCGATCGAAGAACGCGTCGGGCGCCTGCCGCTCGACCACGGAACCCTGGTCGATGAACACGATTTCGTCGGAAACCTCGCGGGCGAAGGCCATCTCATGGGTGACGACGACCATCGTCATGCCTTCCTCGGCGAGCGCGCGCATGGCGGCGAGCACCTCGCCCACCAATTCGGGATCGAGTGCGCTGGTCGGCTCGTCGAAGAGGATCACCTCGGGATTCATGGCGAGCGCTCGGGCGATGCCAACCCGCTGCTTCTGACCGCCGGAGAGCACGTAGGGATAGGCGTCCCGCTTGTCGCCGATGCCGACCTTTTCGAGCAGCTGCTCCGCGCGCGCGATGGCCTCCTCCCTGGCCATGCCCAGGACGTGGATC
>DASWLB010000209.1:0-1663 GCA_036396315.1 Alphaproteobacteria bacterium | reverse complement strand
CAGCAGTTCTGGATCACCGAACGGACGCCGGCCGAGCCGGTGACGGCCCAGGATCCGACGCACAAGATCAAGGGCACCAACCCGCCGCTCACCGGATCGCACTTCCGCGTCCTCGAGATTCCGCCCGAGAAGGACTATCCGCGCACCGAGGCGGACGGCGAGGCAAACCGGCGGCTGATGGGAGTCGAGGTCGGCCCGCTCGGCAAGGGCAAGCACCCCGGCATGCACCGCACGCACTCGATCGACTACGCCATCGTCCTCAAGGGCGAAATCGACATGCTGCTCGACGATTCCGAGGTGCACCTCAAGGAAGGCGACGTCGTCGTCCAGGGCGCCTGCAACCACGCCTGGGCGAACCGCGGCGACAAGCCGTGCCAGATCGCCTTCATCCTGATCGGCGCCAAGGCGCCCTGGACGAAATAGCGCGGCGCCGCCGTCACAGCGCGGCGCCAGCCCGCGCCGCCTCGATCGCGATCCGCGCGCACGCCTCGGCATCCGACAACGCATCGTGATGGTTGAGGGGAATGCCGAGGTGGCGACACACCGTCGGCAGGTTTGCGCGCGTGAGGCCCCAGGTCGCGCGCGCAAGTCGCACCGTGCACACGAACCGCTTGCGCGGCGCGGGAACGTTCGCGGCCGCACAGCAGGCCCTGAGGACGCCGCGGTCGAAGGGGGCGTTGTGCGCGGCAAGGAAGTCCGCGCCTCGCAGGAACAGGGCGAGGCCCGGCCACATCTCGCGAAACGTCCGGCTGTTCTCCACGTCGTCCCAAGTGATGCCGTGGATGTAAGTGAAGACGAAGTTGGACCGCGGCGGGCGGATACGCTCGCAGAACCGGTCGGCGATCCGGCCGTCGCGCACCAGGACGGCGGCGACGGCGCAGGCGCTGTCGGGCCCGTAATCCGCCGTCTCGAAGTCGATGGCCGCGAACGCCGCCATCGCCCTCACCCGAACCGCGCCGCGTGCCGCTTCGCCCCCACCGCGCCCCAAGTCGCGACGCAGTACGGCACGCAGTAGGTGAGGCAGACCTTCCACAACACCGGAAGCGCGCCGGCAAGGATCACATCGCCTTGGTTGATCGCGACGAGGATGGTGCCGACGACCAGCGCGGTCTTGAACGCGCGCATCGGCGTCCCGTCGCCGAGCGCGAGGTTGAGGAAGGATGGGTCACGTGTCATGCGCGTTCCGATCAAAGCGGTATCCCGGATGCGCTGCGGCGCGCACGGGATGACAATTCGGTTTGACCTGTCATCCCGGGCGCAGCGCAGCACGCAGTGATGCGCTGCAGACCCGGGATCGCGAAGAACAGTGGATCTCATGTCTGTGCCGCACCTTGCAGACTTGATCCACGGATCCACGTCGCGGCGCGCACGTGGCGGCATCCACGCTCACGCCCGCCCGGCCCGGGCGCCCTGGATGGCCCGCCATAGACTTTCGGCGGAGAGCGGCATCGCGACATCCTTGACGCCGAGCGGCGCCAGCGCATCGAGCGCGGCGCTCATCACCACCGGCAACGCGCCGACCGTTCCCGCCTCGCCCGCGCCCTTGACGCCCAACGGGTTCAGCTTCGTCGGCACGTCGTTGCTCTCGACCTCGATGGCGCAGATGTCGTCGGCGCGCGGCATCGCGTAGTCCATGAACGAGCCGGAGGCGAGCTGGCCCGAC
>DASWLB010000208.1:0-2461 GCA_036396315.1 Alphaproteobacteria bacterium | reverse complement strand
TCCGCCGACTACCACGCGTTCGAGCTGGTGTTCGTCCGCTGCCTGATCGCGGTCGCGGTGCTGGTGCCGGCGATGATGCGGTCCGGACCCGCATCCTGGCGGACGCGGCGCTGGGGCATGCACGGCGTCCGCGCGCTGTTCTCGGTCATCGGCACGACGGCGCTGTTCGTCGCGCTCGGCGAGATGCCGATCGCCGACGTGGGCGCGCTGATCTTCACCCAGCCGCTGATCTCGATCGTGCTGGCGATCCTGGTGCTCCGCCAGCAGGCGAGCGCCCGGAGCTGGCTCGCCTGCCTCGCCGGGTTCGCCGGCGCGCTGGTCATCCTGCGGCCGGGCTTCGCCGAGGTGAGCTTCGCCGCCCTGCTCGCGCTCGTGGCCGCGTTCGCCTACGCCTGCGCGACGACCGCGATCAAGTCGCTGTCCGAGACCGACACGACCATGGCGATCACGGTGTGGGTCAACGTGATGATGCTGCCGGTGACGCTGGTGCCGGCGCTGTTCGTGTGGCGGACGCCCGCGCTCGCCGACGTGCCCATGCTGCTCGCGCTCGGCGCGCTCTACACCTTCGCGCAGTACGCGATCGCCAAGGGCATCGCCTCGGCGGACGCGCGCGTCGTGCAGCCGTTCGATTTCCTGCGCCTGCCCTTCGCCGCGCTGGTCGGGTTCCTGCTGTTCCGCGAGCTGCCCGACGGCTGGACCTGGACCGGGGCGGTGGTGATTTTCGCGGCCTCGTATTACGCGCTCCGCGTCGAGGCGGCGCACCGCCGGGCCGGGCGGCGCGCGACAGGGTGATTTCCCGCCTTTTCAAAGGCTTCGCCGTTAAGTTTACCACCGGGTAACCTCCCGTTAGGGGGATCGCGCTAGGGTCTGGAACCCATGACGCCCGACCAGCTCGTCAGCGTTCTCAAGGCACATCTGTTGTGGCTCAACGGCCGCACCGGCGGCGCGCGCGCCGACCTCGGCCACGCCGACCTCGCCGGCATGTACCTGCCGAAGAGCGATCTGCGCAAGGCGCTGTTGGGCGGCGCCAACCTCTCGAACTGCGTCCTGTGGGAGGCGCGCCTCGAGGAGGCCGACCTGTTCTGCGCCAACTTCGAGAGCGCCGACCTGAAGAAGGCGAACCTGACCGGCGCCAATCTGCGGGGCGCGCGGCTGCGGCGCACCGACCTGACCGGCGCGGTGCTGACCGGCGCCGATTTCCGCCCCGGCCAGCTCGCGACCGCCGACATGGGATCGGGCAAGAAGGACCCGGCGACCGACCTGTCGCACGCGGTGCTGCGCCAGTCGGGATTGCGCAAGGCCAACATGGAGGGCGTCGACCTGTCGATGGCGACGCTGTCGGATTGCGACCTCACCGAGACGATCCTGCGCACGGCGAAGCTCAATCGCGCCAATCTGAGCCACGCGCGGCTCGACCGCACCGATCTCACGCGCGCCGACCTGACCTCGGCGAACCTGTCGGGCGCGCATTTGCGGCGCGTGATCCTGACCGGCGCCAAGCTCGACGGGTTGAACCTCCACGGCGCCCGCATCGTCGGCGTCGAGATGGCCGAGCTCGAGGCGGCGCGCATCGACCTTTCCGGCGCCCAGATCATCCGCTCGCAGGGCGCGCTCGCGAAGCCGGTCCAGGAGGTGCTGCGCGCGCATTTCCTGTGGGTCGAGACGCGCGGCGCCAAGGGCGTGCGCGCCGACATGTCGGGCGCCGACATGAGCGAGACCGACCTGTCGGGCGCGATGCTGGGCGGGGCGGTGCTGCGCTCGGCGTCGCTCAACGGCGCCGACTTCGCCGGCGCGAAGCTGTCGATGAGCGACTTCTCCGGCGCCGAGCTCGCCCGCGCCGACTTCCACGAGGCCGACCTTACCGGCGTCAACTTCTCGGGCGCCAACTTGGCCGAGGCCAACCTCGCCGGCGCGAAGCTCACCGCGGTGCCGCTGCGCGGGCCGGACGGCAAGCCGTCGGGCCGCACCTGGCCGGCCAACCTCACCCGCGCCATCCTGCGCGGGGCGGATTTGTCGCGCGCCGATCTGACCGGCGCCGACCTCACGGGTGCCGACCTCACCGGCGCACGCATCGCCGGCACGATCTTCGCCGACGCGCGCCTCAACGACGCGAAGATCGACCGCCAGCGCCTGTCGCAGGCGGCGTCCCCCGCCGCGATCAAGCGGGCGGGATAGCCTCATGGTTCGAGACGCCCCGCCTGCATCGCTACGCGATGCTGGCGGGGCTCCTCACCATGAGGATTTCATTTTTTGCGCCTCATCCTGAGGAGCGAGCGAAGCGAGCGTCTCGAAGGATGAGGTCCGCCCCTACTCCGCCGCTTTGCGTTCGACGCCGTGGCCGCGCGCGGCGCGAATCGCCTGCGCCTCGAGCTCGTTCACCAGGGTCTTGCGTTTCGGCAGGATGATCAGCCAGACGACGAGGCAGAGCACCGCGCCGGCGGCGAGCGGCGCCTGCAGCCCG
>DASWLB010000207.1:0-3420 GCA_036396315.1 Alphaproteobacteria bacterium | reverse complement strand
CGGTAGCCGCGGTATAGGAGCGCGATCGCCAGGTGGACCGCGATGGTGGACTTGCCGACCCCGCCCTTCTCGTTGCCGACGACGACAACGTGCGGGGTCCGGCGCGGTTCCGCCTCGACCTCCGAACCGGTCAGCATGGCTCCCCTCACTCCTTCTTCCTTGGCATCGTCGGCTGGCATGTACGGCGCCCCGCGCTCAGAACTCGATCTTCCAGTCGCCCGCGGCCGCCCGCTCCGGCTCGCGCGGCCGAGGCGCAGGCGCTGCCGGGCGGCGGACCGGAACCAGCGAAACCATCCGCCGGACAGCCTCGGCGCGCAGCCCCTTGAGGGCCGCCAGCCTGCGGGCGAGCGCCTCGTTCGCCGCCCAGGCAAAGATCTCCTCGCCGCGGCGCGTGCGGTGCATCGCGCCCCACTGGCCGCGCTTCGGCGAGCGCAGCACGACGAAGATGTTCTCGCCGGCGATCTCGGCGTCCACCGAGGTGGTGTGCGCGGCCACGCGCTCCTCGATGGCGACGCTCACCGTCTTCCAGGCGATGCCCTCTTCGATCATGATGCGCGCGAGGTCGGGATTGCCCGACGCCATCACGCTCACGGCGTAGTGGAGGCGCACATCGAGGTCGCGCGACCCCGCCTCCGCGCGCTCCAGATCGGCAATCAGGGCGTCGAGCGTATCCAGGTCCTGCACGCCGAGCGCCGCGCCGCGATTGTCGTTGCCGTAGGCTTCCAATGACGCCCCCGCAGCCGCCGTGCCTTGTCTTGCCGGCACGGGCGCTGCATCGCCCGCCAAGATACTCCAGGATGCCGCGTCGACCAACCGCCGCAATATCGGACCCTCTCCTCCCTTCAGGGAGGAGAGGGCGGCGCGCAGCGCCGGGTGAGGTGGGCGAGGCACGACATCCCCACCTCACCCTGCCCTCTCCTCCCCGATGGGGAGGAGAGGGAGAATAGCTGCTGCGAATGTCATGTCTCCGGCGGGAAGAGACGCCGGAGCGCATCGAGCTTTTCGCGCGGGCAGGCGAGCGCGTTGAAGTCGGCGCCGAAGGCAAGCCGGTCGGCGGCGGCGAACGGAAGAAGCACCAGCGTGCCCGAAGACTCCCCCCGATCGGGCAGCGGCGACAGCGCCGCGCTGTCGCCCGCACCGATCCGCCACATCGGACGGTAGAGCGCGAAGCCGGCCGCCTCGAGCCAGCGGAGCGGCGCCAGACCCGCCTGCGGATCGCTGGGCCGGTACCAGCTTTCGAGCACGATCAGCGGCCGGCTCTTCTCGATCGTCGCGCGCGCGCCTTCCAACGCGCGCGCCTCGTGGCCCTCGATGTCGATCTTGATCACGTCGGGCGGCGGCAGATCGAGGTCGTCGAGCCGCGCGACCGCGACGCGCTCGCCGCCCTCGCCCGCGCCGAGCCGCGCGAGCGCGCTGTGCCAGCCCGACGTCATGCGGCCCTGGCCGAACAGGTCGGACAGCGCCTCGCCGCGCACGGCGACGCGATCAGACAGCCCGGCCTGGGCGACGAGCGACGCGAGCTCGGCACGGACCGCAACGAGCGGCTCGAACGCGACGACGCGGCCCGCGAAACCCGGCCGCGCCGCGACCAGGAGGGTGAACGGACCCCAGTTCGCGCCGACGTCGAAGAACACCCCGCCGTCGGGCACGATGCGGTCGATCAGGGCCGAGGTCTCGGGCTCGTAGCCTCCGCCCGCCGCATCGCGCGCGATCGCGCCGTAGAGCGTGTGGCGGAGATCGATGCGCAGCTGCGCGACCGCGCCGCCGCCGCGATCGAGCGCGAGGCGGCCGTCGGCGGGAACGCCGAGCCGGTCGTGCACGCTGCGGAACAGCGCGCGGGCGAGCTTCGCGAGAAGACGCCGTACCCCGCGCGCGTCTCGCTCCGCCCACAGCTGCACAAGCGCGAGCGGCGGCAGCCGGTCGATGCGGAACGGCGCGCGGCGCGGAATCTCGGCGGCGAGGCGCGGGGAACCCTCGGACATCGGCGCGAACCTACACCCGCTTCTGAATCGCCTCCATCGCCCGTCCTCGCGTTTTCAGGGTAATCGCTTTTGAAGAAAATTCCGTTCGTCCTTCGAGACGCGCCTTCGCACGGCGAAGGCGCTCCTCAGGGCGAACGGCGATGAAATGCGACAGCCTTGGTCGCGCCTTGCGCCGGAACCGCGTCCTGATAGGGTGTCGGACGGCCGGGTCGAACAGGGGGAGACACGGCGATGGGGCGCAGGATCGGGTGCTGGGCGGGGTGGATTCTCATCGCGCTCGCGGTCGCCGCCCTTCTACTGGATGCGTACGAGACGTACGTGTCGGGCAGCTTCGCGCCGCTGGCCGCGGGCGAGCTGTGGTACCGGCTCGACCGCGGCAGTTTGGGGCTGATCCAGGCGGTGGTGCAGCGCTACATCTGGCCGTGGCTGTGGGACCCGGCGATCGTCACGCTGCTGACCTGGCCCGCCTTCCTGGTGCTCGGCGTGCCGGGCGCGCTGCTCGCAATCCTGTGCCGCAAGCGGCGCGGCTCGCGCCGGCCGCGGCGGCTCGGCTGAGCTCACACGCCCTCGGCGACCCGCGCCCAGTCCTCCGCCATGCGGGGATGGCCGTGCCGCACATGGGTGTTGAACCGGGCATAGCCCATGTCGCGCAGCGCGCGCAGCTTGTCGCGAATCGCCGCGATCGGGCCGGTGAAGGTCATGGCGCGCACGAGCTCGGCGGTCACGAGCTTCGCTTCTTCAGGCCGCACGGTCATCAAATGGCCGCGGTGCAGCTCGAGGTAGCGCGCATCGGCGGGAGTATAGGACTCGTAGATCTTGCGGAACGCATCGAGAGCGACGGCGAGAGCGGGAACCTGCGGCCGAGGCGTCGAGACGTGCGCCGTCTCCTCGACGAGATCGTGGAGAATGATCACGAGCCCGGGACCGGCCTGGGCGATGGCGCGCGGGCTGTCGTAGGGCTCGCCGTCGGCGAGCACACAGCCGTTGCCCATCGCGGTGACCTCGAGGGTCGCCTGATCGCGCCCGGCGGCGCGCCGGGCCTCGCGGATCAGTTTCATCTGCGCTTCGGCGCCGGCGAGCGTGCCGACCGGCACGACGAAGCGGGCGCCCACCTCCGCTGCGTACTGGCGGACGCGCGGGCCGAGCGCCGAGATGTGCAGCGGGATCGGGTCGCGCAAATTGACGAGGCCGAGCTCGGGGTTGAGGAAGCGGATCTTGCGCCGCCTGCCTTCGAGCTGCGCCTCGACGGTCTCGCCCGCGAGCAATCCCCGCACCACGCGGATGTATTCCTTCATCTCGTCGAGCTTTACGGGCGGCAGGCCCATCGAGCGGCGCGCGGTGAAGCCGGTCGCAACGCCGAAATGGATGCGCCCGGGCGCGAGCGCGTTGAGCGAGGCGAGACCGTTCGCCGCGACCGGCGCGATGCGGTTCGACGGGA
>DASWLB010000206.1:0-10820 GCA_036396315.1 Alphaproteobacteria bacterium | reverse complement strand
TATCGAGAAGTGCTACACGGTCTCGCGGCTGCGCCCCGAGTATTGTCACATCTGCGTCGACGTGTGCCCGTACATCCACAAGATGAACGGCGATCCGGCGACGAAATCGACCTACCGCGCCTACATGCAGGGCCGCAAGGCCGCGGGCTACAAGACCGCCAAGAGCCGCGCCGACGCGCCATGAACGTGCCGGCGACGGCGCGTCGGGTTCCCACGGTCCACGATCTTGCCGCCGCAGCGCTGGCGATTCTCGTGCGCGACGGCAGGCCCGCTCCTGCAGGCGTCGGCGCCGCATGGGTCGGGCCGGACGGGCTGGCGTTCGAGCTCTCGTGCGTGGGGCCGGACCTGCCGGCGGCGATCGAGCCTGCCATCGCCACCGCCGAGCAGATTTTACGGGAACGCCCGTGGACCGGCACCTACCGGCTGGTCGTGCGCGCGTCGCGGCTGATCGTATTCGACCTCTACTGGACGCCGGGCGAGCCGACCCGCATCATGGGGTTAAGCCGCGGCGACTGGGAGCGCAGCCTGTTGGCCTTCGCCCCGGCTGCCACTTGTTGAAAATCCGACGCCCCGGCTACCTTGCGGCGAGCGCGCGCGCGAGCGCGCAGAACGCCTCCGGCGGCAGCTCCTCGGCGCGGGCGGTGGGCGAGACGCCGGCGGCCGCGAGCAATGACTCGGGTTCGGATCCGAGGGTCGCGAGCGCGGATCGCAGCATCTTGCGGCGCTGGCCGAACGCCGCCGCCGTGACCTTCTCGAACAGCGCGAACTCGGCCTCGGCGAGAGGCTGCGCCCGTGGCACGACCTGTACCACGCTCGATACGACCCTGGGCGGCGGGGTGAAGGCGCGGCGGTCGACGTCGAACAGGCGCTTGGCCTCGGCGAGCCAGCCGACGAGCGCGCCGAGTCTGCCATAGGCGGCGCCGCCCGGCTTGGCGCAGATACGCTCCGCCACCTCGCGCTGGAACATCAGGGTGAGGCTCTCGTAGGACGCGATCTCGGCGAGCCAGCGGATAAGGAGCGGTGTCGCAACGTTGTAGGGCAGGTTGGAGACGATCTTGAGGCGGCGCCCGCGCGCGAGCGCCGGGATGTCGATCTCGCGCGCATCGCCCTCGACGATCTCGAGCCGGCCGGGATAGGCCGCCGCGAGCTCGCCGAGCGCCGCGATGCAGCGCCGGTCGAGCTCGATCGCGATGACGCGCGGCGCACCCTCGGCGAGCAGCGCGCGGGTGAGGCCGCCCGGCCCGGGCCCGACTTCGACCACCGTCGCCTCGGCGAGCGGCGCGGCGGCACGCGCGATGCGGCGGGTCAGGTTGAGGTCGAGGAGGAAATGCTGGCCGAGGCTGCGGCGGGCGGCGAGCCCGTGCCGGGCGATGACCTCGCGCAGCGGCGGCAGGGCGTCCGCTTCGCCTTGCGGCCTCGGCCTAGCCAACGAGCGCGCCGGACGCGGCGCGGTTCGCCGCCATCGCGCGGGCCATCTCGATCGCGGCGATCAGGCTTTCCGCGCTCGCCCGGCCGGTGCCCGCGATGTCGAACGCCGTGCCGTGGTCGGGCGAGGTGCGCACGAAGGGCAGGCCCAAGGTCACGTTGACGCCACGGTCGAAGTCGAGCGTCTTCAACGGGATCAACGCCTGGTCGTGATACATGCAGATCGCCGCGTCGTAACCGGCGCGCGCGGCGGCATGGAACATCGTGTCGGGCGCGAGCGGTCCGCGCACCGCGATGCCGTCCCGCGCAAGTTCCGCGATCGCCGGCGCGATGATGTCGATCTCCTCGCGCCCGAGATGGCCGCCCTCGCCCGCGTGCGGGTTGAGCCCGGCGACGGCGAGGCGCGGCCGGGAAATCGCGAAGTCGCTCGCGAGCGAGGCCGCCGCGATGCGCGCCGCGTGGACGATGCGCGGCGCATCGAGCGTGCGCAGCGCCTCGGCGAGCGAGAGGTGCACGGTGACGGGCACGACGCGGAGCCCGGGGATCGCGAGCATCATGACGGGCGCGGTCGCGATACCGGCGATGCGGCCGAGGTATTCGGTGTGGCCGGGGTCGGGGAAGCCGTGCTCGTAGAGGGTGGTCTTGTGCACCGGATTGGTCACGACGGCCGCGGCGCGGCCCTCGCGCACCAAGGCGACCGCGCGGTCGATCGATTCGACGACGAGAGCGGCGCTGTCCGGATCGGGCCGGCCTGGCGACGTGCCGACCGGAGCCGACAGGGGCAGGACGGGCAGGGCCGAGGCGAAAGCGGCCGCCGCCTCCTCGGGTGCCGCGATCGGCGCAATCGGAACCGCAAGGCCGATCCGGCGCGCGAGGCGGGCGAGCCGATCCGGATCGTCGATGACGAAGAATGCGGGCAAGACGCGGTGTCTCTGCCAGGCCATGAGCGCGATCTCGCCGCCGATGCCGGCGGGGTCGCCCATGGTGAGCGCGAGCGGGGCGGGCACGCCCGCGCCGGTCATACGCGCACGTCCACGATCGAGGCGAGGCGCAGATCGCGCAGATGGCGCCGCGACAGCATGTTGAGCCGCTGCACGAGGAGGCCGTTCTCGACCTGCTCGCGGGACGGAAGGGCGGGCGCCGGATCGTCGCGCTCGCACACCATCAGGAGCATCAGCCCGTCGGGCAGGCGAACCGGCTCGCTCAGCTCGCCCACCTTGAGCGCCAGCACGGTCTGGCGCATCTCCGCCGACAGGTCCTTGAGCTGGAAGGTGCCGAGATGGGCCGGGCGCGTCGAGCGCACTTCCTTCGCCGCCGCTGCCATGTCGGCGCAGCCCTTCACCGTCTCTCGCAGCTTCTTTGCCTGATCGAGACGCGCGGCCGCGTCGCCCGTCGAGGCGGGCAGGAAAATCTGGTCGATGCTCACGCGGACGCGGCTCGGGTCGGCCGTGAGCGCGAGGCGCCGGTCGCGCAGCCCGACGATATGGAACCCGGCGAGGGTGCGCACGGGATCGCTCACCTGGCCGGGCCGGAGCTGGGCGATGGCGGCGCCGAGCGCCGGATCCATCTCGTCCGGCCTGACCCAGCCGAGATCGCCGCCGACGGCCGCGGTCGCGCCCTGCGAGAACTGGCGGGCGAGCGCGTCGAACGCGCCGCCGGCGTGGAGCTGCTCGACCAGCCGCTGCGCGTTCTCGCGCACCGTCGTCTCCTCCTCGACCGAATCGACCGACAGCACGATCTCGGCCAGCAGCACCTCTTCCTTGCCTTGACTCGCCTTGATGCGCGCCAGCGCCTCGTCCACCTCCTCGCTCGTGATGTTCACCGTCGGGCGGTACTGGCGGCGGATCAGCTTCTGCCAGGCGATGTTGGCGCGAAGCTGCTCTGCCAGCGAGTCCTCGTGGACGCCCCATTCGCGCAACAGCTGCTTGAGCCCGCCCTTGGGCAGCCCGTTGTCCCGCTCGATGTCGCCCATCGCGAGGTCGATCTCGCTCTTCGTCACGGTGATGTTGCGGCGCTTCGCCTCTTGCAGCTGAAGCCGCTCGTCGATCAGCGAGCGGAGCACCTGGGGCGCGATGCGCTGGCGCATCTCGACGTTGTCGGGCAGCCGGCCGGAGGCGACGACGAGGTCGATGCGCGACTTCAAGTCGAACATCGAGATCACGTCGTCGTTGACGATGGCGGCGA
The DNA here is from genome assembly GCA_036396315.1 of Alphaproteobacteria bacterium. Lineage (GTDB taxonomy): Bacteria > Pseudomonadota > Alphaproteobacteria > MPNO01 > DASWLB01 > DASWLB01. The sequence goes on along the minus strand of DASWLB010000206.1, from coordinate 7,211 downwards.
TGCTTTGGACGCCCTGCGCCAGGGCGGCCACGGGTGCGGCGAGAAGCGCGGCGGCGAGCGCGGCGGCGCGGACGCGGGTCATCCGGGGCATGGCGTTTCAGGCACCTCGCGGTTCGCGGCGCCCGTGCCGGCCGGCCCTGGCGCGGCTTGCGGGCGCAGGCGCAACTGCTTGATTTTAGACCTGTTCCTGGTCCTCTGCACGCCGCATCGGGCGGCGCGCGGCCCTGTCGCGGCCCCTATATAGCGCCGGGTGCCGCACCGCGCAAACGCGTCACTCATGCTCTAGAACCGGAATTCGCCGAGGTTCTTGAGCGCGAGGCGGAAATAGACCGTATCGGAAGGCTGCAGGTCGCGATCGATCGTAAAGGTGCGGGTGTAGCTCGATGTGAAGATGAAGCACTCGTCCTCGTACACGACGGCGAAGCCGTGGCGGAGTTGGCCGCCGCTCTCGGTGAGGTCGCGCACGAGGTTCGCGCCGGCAGACCAGTGCGGGGTGAGCTGGGCGACCGCCGAAGCCTGGATTTCTTCCCGCGTCGGGAACTCGCTCACGTTCGGCTGGCGGTCGATGAAGAGGTAGCTCACGCCGAACCGCAGCGCGCGCGGGCCGAACGACGTCGCGATCTCGTGCCGCCGGGGCTCGAGGTCGTCCTTGTCGAGCCGGAACCGGTACAGGACGTTCAGGAAGGACGATGGGATGACCGACACACGCCCGACGATGTCGGACAGGCGGTCCTCGAGGCCGGAGCCGTCCGGGAACGTGTCGTCGGTGCGCAGCCGATAGCTCTGGCCGAGGAAGAACTGAGACATTCCGCCGCCCGCGCCGACAAAGCTGGTGCGAGCGCCGTAATAGACGCGCTGGCCGCCCTCGACCCGGTCGAGGCCGGTGAACCGGCTCGCATCGAAGATGTTGGTGTCCTGCAGCTCGAGGTCGAGGCTGTCCTCGTTCGGGACGAGCGAAGGGTTGCCGCCGTTCGGCGCGGCCACGAACCCGACGGTCGGCTCGAGGATCTGGCGCACCGATCCGTATTCCTTGACGAACGGGTAGCGCCAGTCGAGTCCGGCCTGCGGGAACACGCGCCCGGTCGTGCCGCTGCGGCGCGCGCCCGTCGGCATCCGCGGATCGACGGCCTCGTCCACGTTGTAGGCGTCGGCCTGCACGGTCGCGAACAGGGTATAGACCTCGCCCGACCGCGTGGTGACCGGCAGCCGCCAGCCCGGCGTCAGCGATAGGCGCCGGCTGTCGGTGCCGTCGGTGCGCGTAATCGCGAGCAAATTGCCGTCGAACGTCCAGCGCTGGCCGTAGCGGCCGGGCTCGTCCACGAAGTGGTACTGCATCAAGGGCGCGACGATGGGCGTCGCGCCGGGATCGTCGGTCGCGCGCAGCCCCTGGAACGCGTAAGCGTGCGCCGCCGCATAGTTGCGGCCGCGGAATCCCTCGACGAAGAGTCGCGACGTGAGCGTGTCGGTCGAGTCGAAATCGTAGCGCCGCAGGTAGGTGTCGTCGGTCGTACGGTACAATTCGGCACCGGTCCGCCAGGTCGGGTCGAGGTCGAAGCGCGCCGACCCCTTCAGGTGGCCGCGGGTCTTCGTGTCGCCGGTGTCCACCTCGCTCCGCGTCACGCTGCCCGAAATCTGCGTCGCGCCGTGGGCGAAGCGCTCGCGATATTCGCCGTTGAGCACGGGCGCCTGCTTGGTGGGGAAGATCGGCTCGAACGTCGCGTCGCGGTCGGGTGCGATGTCGAAGTAGTACGGCACGCGCACGAAACGGCCGAGCTGGGAATCGCTGCCGAAGGTGGGCGGCAGGAACCCCGACCGGCGCTCGACCGTGGGGTCGGGATGGCTGAAATAGGGCAGGTACATGACCGGCACGCCGAAGAATTCGAGCGTCGCGTCGTTGTAGATCATGTCCTGCGCGACCTGGTCGTGCACGACGCGTCGCGCCTTGATCTGCCACAATGGCGCGCGCTCGGGCGCCTCGCGGCACAGATCGCACGGCGAATAGACGGCCCGGTTGAGCTCGGTGCGGTTGCCGGCGCTCCGGCGTCCGCCCGCGGCGGCCACCATCGAGTTGTCGGAGAGCCGCATCCGGAGATCGCGGATCAAACCTTCGCGGAGGTCGCCGGTCAGTTCGACGTGGTCGGCGAAGATGACCGTGCCGTCCGACTGCATCAGCTTGACGCCGCCCGACGCGGCGATCATGTCGCTCCGCTCGTTGTAGCTCACCGTGTCGGCGAGCAGCGTCTCGCCCGCGCGCGTGAACTCGACGTTGCCCGAGGCGACGATGAGTCCGAGCTCGCGGTCGTGGCGGAGTGAATCGGCCTTGAACAGGACCGGCTCCTCCGCGGAGACCGGCGGTTGCGTCTGCGCCGCGGACCGGCCCGGCGCGCACGCCGCCCACAAGGCAACTCCCAGGATCGCTGCGAGGCGCCACACGACGATCAGCCGTCCTCGAGATGGAACAGCATCGCAAGCCCGAGGAGCGTCGTGACCGTGGCCGGCGTCCAAGCGGCGAGCACAACCGGGATGCGCGCCGACAGGCCGAGCGCGAAGACGATGTCGGAAACCACGTACACGAGGAATCCGGTCGCAATCCCGGCGACGAGCACGACTCCTGTCCGTCCGCGCCGCGCCGGCCGGAGCGAAAACGTGGCCGCGATCAGGACCATGGCGAACAGGAGCAATGGATCGGCGAGCTGGGCATGCCAGAACAGCCGGTGGCGCAGGCCGGAGAAGCCGGCATCCTCCAGCTGATTGATGAAGGCCGGCAGCGACCAGAACGACATGGTCTCGGGCCGGGCGAAGCTGTCGTGGATCGTGTTGGGCGTCAGGTTGGTCGCGAACCGGTAGGTCTCGACGTTGCGCGGCACGCCCTCCGCCGAGGTAACCTGCGCGTCACGGAGCAGCCAATACCCGTCCTCGAGCCGGGCCCGCGGCGCATCGATCCGCCCGGTGAACCGGTCGGTGGCGCTGAACCGGTAGATCGTCACCTCGCTGAATTCCATGGTCTGCGCGGCAAGGCGTTTCGCGTGCACGATGGCGCGCCCGTCGGCTCCTGCCTGGCGGAGCCAGAGCCCGGTCGGGGAGACCGCGAGAAGGCTCGCGCGGCCTTCGAGGTAACGCGCCTCCATCTGCTCGTAACGCAGGAACAAGGTCGCCGCGAACGGGCTGAACACGGCCATCTTGAACGCGCCGATCAGAATCGCGGCGACGATCGCGGGCATCAGGAACTGCCAGGCCGACACGCCGGCGGCGCGCGCGACGACGAACTCGTGGTTGCGATTGAGCCGCCAGAAGCCGAGCAGCGCACCGAACAAGACCGCGAACGGAACGATGCGCCGCGCCATCTCGGAGGCGCGCAGCAGCCCCATCTCGATCGCGAGCCCGATTCCCGATTGTGGGCGCGAAGACATGCGCCGCAACAGCTCCAGCACGTCGAACACGAAGATCAGCGCCAAAAGGACGAAAAACACGGCCGCGAACCAGAACAGGAACTGGCGCCCGAGATAGAACGAGAAGGTCGTCGAGATGTGCACGGCCGCTTCCGGCCCTTCAACCGGTCATCCCGACGCCGCGGCGAGCGCCGCCGGCGCGCGGCGCCGCCGGCGCGGGTCGAAGACGAGCAGCGCCGCGCCCGCGAACAGCGCCGCGCCGACCACCGCGTGCATCAGAACCGCGAAATCGAGGTCGCGCTCGCCCGCGCTCTTGAGCGCGATCATTCCGATCTCGAGGGCGAGCACGACGCCGGCGGCCGTCGCGATGCGCCGCGCCTGGCCGCGGCGGTTGAATTGGCCGGTCAGAAGGCAGGCCAGCGCCACGGCCGCGAAGGCGAGCGACAGCAGCGGCGAGACCAGCCGGTGGTGACCTTCGACGCGTAGCTTCCGGTAGTTGAACGACATTTCCGGGCTGTTCTCGGGCGCAAACAGCTCGCCGATGAACCGCTCGCGCGGCTCGCGCCAGCGCGTCTCCGGCGGCTCGCCGAAGGTGCCGATATCGAACACGTACTGGTCGAAGTAGAGCAGCGAGGCGCGGCCCGTCGCCGAGTCCACCTCCTGGCGGTTGCCGCTCGCCATCACGACGCGGGGGCCCTCGCGACCCTGCACGAGGGCGCCGCGCTCGGCCATCATGGTGACGGGCGAGGTCTTGTTGCGTCCGTCGTGTACGACGATGCCGCGAAGGTCGCCATTCGGATCGCGGCTGCGGATATAGACGGTCACGCCCTGGGTGAGCGTGTTGAAAACCCCTTCCTGCAACAGTACGCTGGTGAAGGAATCGCGTATCTCGTTTTGCAGCTCCTTGAAACTTCGATACGATGCGGGAACGAGGTACGCGGAAAGCGCATAGCCCGCGAGCGTGCACAGACCGGCGAGGAGGAGGGCGGGCAGGGCGAGGCGCCGCTGGCTCAGCCCAGCGGCGCGCATCACGACCAGCTCGCTGTCCACCATGAGCCGGTTGTAGACGAACAGGATCGCGATGAAGAGCGCGATGGGCAGGATCGTGTGGATGAAGCTCGGCAGCAGGAGCGCGGTGAAATAGATGAACAGCGGCGCCGACATGCCGCGGTTCACGATCAATTCGACGAAGCGCAGCGACTGGCTGAGCCACACGACGCAGGCGAGGGTCACGAGGACCACGAGGGTGGCCCAGAACAGCTGCCGGAAGACGTAGCGGTTCAATCGCGACATCGCCCCCCCATTGGTCGCACCCTGCGGGCGGCGCGACGTGGACCGTGATATTGCGCCCAAGCCACCGGCGCAAGGAGAAGTTGTTCGCGCGCCGGCCTATCCCGGGACCGAGAACCTCGAGGCGATGGCGGCAGCGCGCCGCTACAACCGCTTCCTCGTCCGGCTGGTGATCGATCACGCCGCGGGCGTCCGGCGGGTGCTCGATTTCGGCGCCGGCATCGGCACGTTCGCGGCGGCCCTCCGCGCGCACGGCTTCGAGCCCGTGTGCTTCGAGCCCGACGCGGCGCAGGCGGCGCGCCTCGAAGCGCAGGGCTTCGCCGTCGAGCGCCGGGCCGACGACATCGCCGACGGCGCATTCGACGCGATCTACACGTTCAACGTGCTCGAGCACATCGAAGACGATGCGGCGGCGTTGGGCCGCCTGTTTGCCTGGCTCCGCCCGGGCGGCCGGCTGCTCGTCTACGTGCCCGCGTTCGCGCTGCTGTTCGGGCCGATGGACCGCAAGGTCGGTCATCTCCGCCGCTATTCGCGCGGGCAATTGGCCGCGCGCGTCGCGGGCGCGGGGTTCGACATCGAGCGCATCGGCTACGTCGATTGCCTGGGCTTCGCCGCCGCGCTCGCCCATCGCGCGGTCGGCACCGCCAGCGGCACGCTCGATCCCCGCGCGGTGCGGCTCTACGACCGCTGCGTCTTTCCGGTAAGCCGCGCGCTCGATCCCGTCTTCGGCCGCTGGTTCGGCAAGAATCTCCTCATCAGCGCTGTGCGCCCGGTCTGACAGTCAGGCGCTCGCCCGGCTGTACCGCCGCGCGGTCGGACGCTTCCGCGGGCGAGGGGATGGCGAGGTAGCGCATGCGCTTCGCCTCGCGCCGTCCGCGGCTCACCGTATCGAGGATCACGCCGCACATCAGGCTCAGCGCCGCCACCACCATGACGCCCGTCGCCAGGACCGCGGTGGGCAGGCGCGGCACGAGGCCGGTCTCGAGGTAGGTGACGATCACCGGCTCGGCGAGGATCAGCGCGACGATCGCGAGCAGCGCGGCGATCGCGCCAAAGAATTTGAACGGGCGCGCCTCCTTGAACAGGAACAGGATGACCGTGAAGATCCGGATTCCGTCGCGCCAGGTGGACAGCTTGCTCGCCGATCCCTTGGGTCGCGTCGCGTAGGCGATCGGAACCTCGCCCACCGGCAGGCGCAGCTCGAGCGCGTGGATGGTGAGCTCGGTCTCGGTCTCGAAGCCGGTCGCGAGCGCCGGGAACGATTTCACGAAGCGGCGCGACAAGACGCGGTAGCCGGACAAAATGTCGCTGAACCGGTTGGGCAGGAGCCAGCCGACGAGTCCGCTCAGCATGCGGTTGCCGAGCCGGTGGCCGGCACGGAACGCATCGCCCGCCGCCCCCGTCCGCGCGCCCACCACCATGTCGAGGTTGTCGGCGAGAAGTCGGTCGATCAGGACCGGCGCCGCCGCGGGATCGTAGGTGCCGTCGCCGTCCGCGAGCACGTACAGGTCGGCCTCGACGTCGGCGAACATGCGCCGCACCACGTTGCCCTTGCCCTGGGCGGTTTCGCGGCGCACGACGGCGCCCGCCTCGGCGGCGCGCTCCGCCGTCCGGTCCTTCGAATTGTTGTCGTACACGTAGATCGTCGCGTCCGGCAGCGCGGCGCGGAAGCCGCGCACCAGCGCGCCGATCGCCGCTTCTTCGTTGTAGCAGGGCAGGATCACCGCGATGTCGAAGGCCATGCCGTGTTCCCTGCGCTCAGTCGGGAACGTCGGCCGGGCTGCGATAGCCCGGGAACGGCCACGAGCGAACGAGGCGCCAAGCGTCGCCCTCGCGCGCCAGCAAGTGCGAGGTCGCCTCGGTCAGCTCGACGCCCAACGCGCGCGCGACCTCTTGCGTCGGAACATGGACCCACACATGCGTGGCCCGCGCGCCGTCGAGCCCCGCCCGCACCTTGTCGGGCGCGTAGTCCGACCTCGCGGCGAACCAGACCGCCACCTTAGGCGCCCCCCGGGTCGCGTAGCGCATCAGCATGACATAGAACCCGTCACCGGCCGGATCCATCACCGCGAGCCGCGCATCCGCCGGCAAGGTCCGGCGCAGCTCCTCGCCCACCGCGCGGACGTAGAGCTTGGGCGCCCGCACATCAAAGCGGAGCTTGCCCGACGCCGCAACCGGCAGCGCGAGCATGAGCGCCACCGCGGCCCAGCCGAGCGGCCGGACGAAGGAGCGCCGACCCGGCAATGCGCGGCGCCATAGGACCGCGAGCCCCAGCGCGGCGAACGCCGTCGCGAGGCCGCCCAAGTGCATGTTGTAGCGCCAGTACGAACCCGCGCGCAGCGCGTCGTCCTCGCCGAAGAAGGCGACGTAGGTGAGCAGGAGGAACGCGTTGTAGGCGAGGAACGCGGTTGCGGCGATCACGGCGAGACGGTCGAACGGCGTCTCGACCCGCCGGAGCGCGCGGAACCCGAACACGAGCGCGACCAGCATGACGCCGAAATAGCCGCTCTTTTTCGCGGCGATCAGCGCCAT
>DASWLB010000205.1:0-1732 GCA_036396315.1 Alphaproteobacteria bacterium | reverse complement strand
ACGCGCACGATCTCGCTGCCGATCCCCCGGGGGAAACCGCCCATGGATGACTTCATCCTGCGCGCGCTCGCCGCCGGGTGCGGGCTTGCCGCCTTCATGGGACCGCTTGGCGTGTTCGTGGTGTGGCGGCGCATGGCCTATTTCGGCGATACGCTGTCGCACTCGGCGCTCTTGGGCGTCGCGGTCGGCGTCATCCTCGGCATCGACGCGACCATCGGCGTGGTCGCGACGGGAGTCGCGGTTGCGCTCCTATTGCTCGCGCTCCGGCACAACCGCGCGCTTGCCGAGGACACGCTGTTGGGCCTCCTCGCCCACGGCGCGCTGTCGCTCGGGCTGGTCGCGCTCGCCTTCCTCGGCGCGGTGCGCGTCGATCTCATGTCGTATCTGTTCGGCGACATCCTGTCGGTCGGCGCGGGCGAGATCGCCTGGATCTACGGCGGCGGCGCGGCCGCGCTCGGCGTCCTTACCTGGCTATGGCGGCCGTTCCTCGCGCTCACGGTGCACGAAGAGCTGGCGCGCGTCGAAGGCGTCAACGCGTTCCGCACCCAGGCCGCGTTCATGGTGCTCATGGCCCTCGTCGTCGCGCTCGCGATGAAGATCGTCGGCATCCTCTTGGTGACCGCCCTCCTCATCCTGCCGGCCGCCGCCGCGCGCCAGTTCGCGCGCACGCCCGAGGCGATGGCGCTCGGCGCCGCCGTCGCGGGCTGCGTCGCGGTCGCGGGCGGGCTCGCCGGATCGCTCGCCTGGGACCTGCCGGCCGGCCCCGCGATCGTGGTCGCCGCTTCGATCCTGTTCGTCCTGGCAGTCCCCTTCCGGCCCGCTTCCGCGCGTTCTAAACTGCTGCGAAAGACGTGAGGAGGGCCGGATGAGCGCCAAGGTCTATCGCGACTACACCCAGGAGGAGCTCGACAAGCAGTACGAGCACCGCCACATCGTGCCCAACATGGAGGAATTCACGAGCCGCAACCAGGCGGAAGGCAAGCGCATGCGCGAGACCTTGCCCGCCAGGCTCGACGTCCCTTACGGCCCGCACCCGAAGCAGAAGCTCGACATCTACGCCGTGACGCGGGCGCGCGCGCCGATCGCCGTCAATTTCCACGGCGGGCGCTGGCAGCTCAACTCGCGCGAGCTGTCCGCCCAGGCGGCCGAGGCGTTCACCCAGACCGGCATCGTGTTCGTCAACGCAGGGTTCCGCCAGGTGCCCGACTTCCGCATGGACCAGCTGATCGAGGACGCGCGCAACGCGGTGGCGTGGGCCTACAAGAACGCCGAGAGCCTCGGCGCCAATCCGGACCGGCTGTTCATCGTCGGCCAGTCCTCGGGCGCGCACATGGGCGGCATGATGGTGGTGACCGACTGGACCGGGCTCGGCCTGCCGCGCGATGCGGTGAAGGGGGGGCTGCTCGTCTCCGGCATGTACGACTTGGAGCCGGTGCGCCTCACCTTCCGCAACGCGGCGGTCAAGCTCGACGTGGCCGAGGCCGAGCGCAACAGCCCGATCCGCCACATCCCGCAGAACGGATGCCCGATCGTGCTGGGGTACGGCGCGCTCGAATCCGACGAGTTCAAGCGCCAGTCGCGCGACTTCGCCGCCGCCTGGCGCAAGGCGGGCAACCCGTGCGAGCTCGTCGAGATGCCGGGCCACCACCACTATTCGCTCGGCGCCGAGATGAACAATCCGGCGAGCGCGATCGTGCGGCCTTTGTTCCAGCTGGCGGGCGCGGCGGTGAAG
>DASWLB010000204.1:0-1746 GCA_036396315.1 Alphaproteobacteria bacterium | reverse complement strand
CCGGCGCGGAAATGCACCTCGGCGACGCGGCGGTAGTCGCCGTCGAGGAATCCCACCAGCATCTCGGCGAGGTAGCGTCGCGTGTCGCGGTCGAGCCGGCCCATGATGCCGAAATCGACGGCGACGATCGCCCCGTCCGCGGCGACGAACAGGTTTCCGGGATGGAGATCGGCATGGAAGAACCCGTCGCGGAACACCTGCAGGAAAAAGATGCGCGCCATGCTGGCGACCACCGCGGCGGGGTCGTGCCCGGCCTCGATCAGTCGGCCGCGCTCGTCGATCGGGATGCCGGCGATGCGCTCCATGGTCAGCACGCGCCGCCCGGTGCGCAGCCAATCCATGGCGGGCGTGCGGAACGTGGGATCGTCGGCGAAGTTCTGCGCCAACTCTTCTCCCGCCGCCGCCTCGAACCGTAGGTCCATCTCGAGGTCCACCGCGCGCGCAAAGGTCCGGACCGTCTCGACCGGCTTCAGCCGGCGCAGCTCCGGCCGCGCCCGCTCGGCGATCCCGGCCGCCCATTCGAAGAAAGCGAGGTCGCGCGCGAACGCCGCCTCGATGCCGGGACGCAGCACCTTGACGACGACCTCGCGCCCCTCCGCCGTGACCGCCTCGTGGACCTGGGCGATGGAGGCGGCGGCGATGGCGGTATCCTCGAAGGTCTGAAACAGCTCGCCGACCGGCTTGCCGAGTTCCGCCGCGATGGCGTTCCTCGCCTCCGCGCCCGAAAACGGCGGCAGCCGGTCCTGCAATGCGGACAGGTCCGCCGCCATTTCCTCGCCCACGACATCGGGGCGGACCGACAGCGCCTGGCCGAGCTTGATGAACGACGGCCCGAGGTCATACAGCGCGTCAACCAGCCGTTGTCCCGGCCGCTTTGCCGCGTCCGCAGGCCGCCGCCGCAACGTCGCGAGGCGCGCAAACGGGGTAAGCGCGCGGCCGTAGGGCAGGCGATCCAAGAAGAACAGCGCGTCGTGGCGCGCAAGCGTGCGCGCGATCGCGATCGCCCGGCCGATATGGGGGAGGGCGCCGAGCACGGCTCAGGTACGCCAGCCGGAATGGAGCGCGACGATCCCCCCCGACAGGTTGCGCCAGGTGACGTTGCCGAATCCCGCCGCCCGCATCTCGCCCGCAAGCGCGTCCTGGTCGGGGAAGCGGCGGATGCTTTCGGCGAGGTAGCGGTAGGCGTCGGCATCCCCGGCGACGATCCCGCCCAAGGCGGGAAGCACGCGGAAGGAATAGAAGTCGTAGAGGGGCGCGAGCGCCGGGATCATGAACCGGCTGAACTCGAGGCACAGGAAATGCCCGCCGGGCTTCAGGATTCGCCGCGCCTCGGCGAGCGCCTCGCCTCGCCGCGTCACGTTGCGCAGACCGAAGGCGATGGTGCAGGAATCGAACGATCGGGCGGGCAAGGGAAGCTCCGCCGCGTCGGCACAGACGAGGTCGAGCCCCCGCAAGATGCCGCGGTCGATGGCGCGGTCGCGCGCCACCGCGAGCATCTCGGGATTGCGATCGATCATCGTCGCGCCGCCCCGCGCCGCGCCGCCGTCAAGGCCCTCGAGGAACCGGAACGCGATGTCGCCCGTGCCGCCCGCCAGGTCGGCAAGCCTTTGGCGCGGGCGGGGATGCAGCCGCTCGATCAGCGCCGCCTTCCACAGCCGGTGCAGCCCGCCCGACATCAGGTCGTTCATCAGGTCGTAGCGGGGGGCGACCGAGGAGAAGACCCGCCCGACGAGGCCGGCGTGCTCG
>DASWLB010000203.1:0-6940 GCA_036396315.1 Alphaproteobacteria bacterium | reverse complement strand
CATGCTGAAGCGCGAGCCCGACCTGGCCGGGCGGGTGCGCGCCGCCGTCCGCGTCGGCCAGCGGCGCTGGAACGTCAAGCTCGACGGCGGCATCGACGTGCGCCTGCCCGAGGAGAACGCCGCCGCCGCCTGGGCGAAGCTCGGCGACCTCGAGCGCAAGCATTCGATCCTGTCGCGCGACGTGGAAGCGGTCGATCTCCGCCTGCCGGACCGGCTGATCGTGCAGACCAAGTCGGGCCGCATCCCGATCCCTCGGCCAGGCGGGAGGGACACGTGAGCGGGCGGACCGTCGCTCGGCTGTCATCCCGGGTGCAGCGCAGCACAACGTGGTGCGCTGAGGAATTGTCATCCCGGATGCAGCGCAGCACGAAGTGGTGCGCTGCTGATCCGGGACCCATTCGTCGCGATCCCGGGTCTGCGGTGCACCGCTCCGCGCTGACCCCCGGGCACTTCGTCCCGGGGGGCGCCCGGAATGGCAAGTTGCGTTGAGGTAGCGTGGCCAAGACGCGCACAGGAATCGTCGCGGGGCTGGATGTGGGCTCGACCAAGGTGAGCTGCTTCATCGCCCACGTCGCGGCGGACGGCGGCATCCGCGTCGCCGGCGCCTCGCACCACGCCTCCGACGGGGTGCGCCAGGGCGTGATCGTCGACATGGAGGAGGCGCAGAACGCCATCCTGACCGCGGTGACGGCGGCCGAGCAGCTTGCCGGCGAGCGCATCCGCTCGGTGTTCGTCAACGTCAACGGCGGCCGGCTCGGCTCGCGCACCTACGGCGCCAAGATCGCCATCACCGGGCGCGAGGTCGAGGATTCCGACCTCCGGCGCGTGCTCAACAACGGCTACGCCGTGCGCGAGCCGGCCGAGCGGGCGATGATCCACTGCATCCCGGTCGGCTATTCGATCGACGGCTCGCGCGGCATCCGCGACCCGCGCGGCATGTTCGGCGAGACCCTCGCGGTCAACATGCACATCGTGAGCGCCGGCGCGGGCGCGCTCCGCAATCTCGCCACCTGCGTCGAGCGCTGCCACCTCGACATCGAGGCCCTCGTCGCCGCGCCCTATGCGGCGGGGATCGCCTGCCTGGTCGAGGACGAGACGGATCTGGGCTGCACGCTGGTCGACATGGGCGGCGGCACGACGACGGTCGCCGTGTTCTACGACGGCAACGTGATGTACGCCGATTCGATCTCCGTGGGCGGGGCGCACGTCACCAACGACATCGCGCGCGGGCTGTCGACCCCGCTCGTCCACGCCGAGCGGATGAAGACGCTCTACGGCTCGGCGGTCTCCGCGCCGTCCGACGACCGCGAGCTGATCGACGTGCCGCTGGTCGGCGAGGAGACGACGGCCCACCCCAACCACGTGCCGCGCTCCATGCTGGTCGGCATCATCGCGCCGCGCCTCGAGGAGACGTTCGAGCTGGTGCGCTCGCGCCTCGAGTCCTCGGGCGCCGGCGCGCTCGCCGGGCGCCGCCTCGTGCTCACCGGCGGGGCGAGCCAGATGCAGGGCGCCAAGGAGCTGGCGGCGCTGATCCTCAACAAGCAGGTGCGCATGGGACGGCCGCTGCGCATCTCCGGCCTGCCCGAATCGACGGGCGGGCCCGGCTTTTCGGTGTCGGCCGGTCTGCTCGTCTATGCCGTCACCAAGCACGGCAGCGACGAGGAGCGCGCGCTCAAGATTCCCGATGGTCCGATCGGCCGCGTGTCGCGGATCGGCCATTGGCTGCGAGAGAACTTTTGAACCCATGCCTCGATCGAACCGGGGGTTAAACGGAGGGGTAGAATGGCGATCAAGTTGAACGTTCCCAAGTTGGAGCAGGAGCTCCGGCCGCGCATCACCGTCATCGGCGTCGGCGGCGCCGGCGGCAACGCCGTGAACAACATGATCCGGGCGAAGCTCGAGGGGGTCGACTTCGTCGTCGCGAACACCGATTCCCAGGCGCTCGCCCAGTCGCTCGCCGATCGCACGATCCAGCTCGGGGTGAACATCACCCATGGGCTCGGCGCCGGCGCCCGGCCCGACGTGGGCCGCGCCGCGGCCGAGGAGGCGATCGACGGGATCACCGAACAGCTGCGCGGCGCCAACATGGCGTTCATCACCGCCGGCATGGGCGGCGGCACCGGCACCGGCGCCGCGCCCGTGATCGCCCGCATCGCCCGCGAGCTCGGCGTGCTGACCGTGGGCGTCGTGACCAAGCCGTTCCAGTTCGAGGGCGTCCAGCGCGCCCGCATGGCGGATTCGGGCATCGAGGATATGCATCAGTACGTCGATACGCTGATCATCATCCCGAACCAGAACCTGTTCCGCGTCGCCAACGAGAAGACGACCTTCGCCGACGCCTTCGCGATGGCCGACGATGTCTTGCATTCGGGCGTGCGTGGCGTGACCGACCTGATGGTCGTGCCCGGCCTCATCAACCTCGACTTCGCCGACATCCGCTCGGTGATGACCGAGATGGGCAAGGCGATGATGGGCACCGGCGAGGCCGAGGGCGACAACCGCGCGCGCGCCGCGGCGGAAGCGGCGATCTCGAACCCGCTGTTGGACGACGTGTCGATGAAGGGCGCGAAAGGCGTCCTCATCAACATCACCGGCGGGCCCGATCTCACCCTCTACGAGGTGGACGAGGCGGCGAACCGCATCGGCGACGAGGTCGACGACAACGCCAACATCATCTTCGGCTCGACGCTCGATCCCCTGCTCGAGGGCCGCATGCGGGTCTCGGTGGTAGCGACCGGCATCGACTCGGAGACGACGCAAAAGGTGCGCCCGGTGCTCACCGTGGTGAACGAGCCGTTCCGCGGCGTACCGCCGCGCCCGCCGGCGCCCCGCCCGGCGCCCGCGCCGGTCGCGTCGTTCGCCGCCCCGCGCCCGGCGGAGGCGCCGGCGCCCGCCGTCGAGGCGGTCCGCGCCGCGCCCGAGGTCGCCCCGGCCGAATCGGAGACGGCGACGGCCGCGGCGCGCGCGGCCGAAACGGCCCGCGCGGCGGAGATCGCCGATCCGTTCCTGCCGCCGGCGCCGGCCGAGACCGCGCGCCGCCCCGCGCGCGCCGAGCCGATCCCGGCGATCGAAACCGCTACGGAGCCGGCGCCCCGCCGGACGCGCGAGCGCGGCTCGGTGTCGTCGCTGTTCCAGCGCATGGCCGGCGTCGGCCGCACCCGCGCCGAGGCGCGGCCGGCCGAGCGGCAGGCGGCGCCGCCGGTCGTGCCGGCGCCGACCCTGCCGATCGTCGAACCGGCGCAGCCGCGCGCCGAAGCGGCGGCGCCGCGGATCGAGGCGCCGCGCAGCGAGCCCGTGCGCCACGAGCCCGAGCAGCCGACCCTCGCCAACCTCGAGGGGGCCGAGCGGCTGCGTTCGTCGCAGAACGAGGAGGACCTGCTCGAGATCCCCGCCTTCCTGCGCCGCCAGGCCAACTGAGGCCGCCGGACAAGCCGCGGGAATCCCCGAGGGAATCGCGTAACACTCTGTAACATTTGTTGATTTGAGCGAGTCGGGAGGAAGTTGGTAGACCACCCTGGTGTCCGCAGCATAGTTAACGCGGCACGCGTCCGGTGACGCGCGGGTTGGTGCGAGTGGGGACTCCAAACAACCGACGCCCGGCGAGTTGCGTAGAGAGTGGCCCCGCCGCGTATCGCGGTGGGGCGGGGGAACGGGGGTAAAGCGTGCGACAGAAGACTCTCAGGCGTCCGACCGGCTGCGCCGGGATCGGCCTGCATTCGGGCAAGCGCATCGCGTTGTCGCTGTCGCCCGCGGCGCCCGACACCGGCGTCGTGATCCGCCGCAGCGATCTGCCGCGCGCCCACGACATCGCGGTGCGCTGGTCGAACGTCGTCGACACGCGCATGGCGACGACGCTCGGCAACGCCGACGGGGTACGCGTCGGCACCGTGGAGCACCTGATGGCGGCGCTCGCCGGCTGCGAGATCGACAACGCGGTGATCGAGGTGGACGGCCCCGAGGTGCCGGTGATGGACGGCAGCGCGGCGCCCTTCGTGCAGCTGATCGAAGGCGCCGGGACCGTCGAGCAGCGCCGCAGGCGCCGCGCGATCCAGGTGCTGAAGCCGGTCGAGGTGGGCGACGACCGCCGCTCGGTCGCGATCGAGCCCGCATCTCTGTTCGAGGTGAGCTTCGAGATCGAGTTCGACTCGCCGGCGATCGCGCGCCAGCGCTTCGGCGCCTGCATCGTCAACGGCACGTTCCGCGACGAAATCGCCGGCGCCCGCACGTTCGGCTTCGCCGAGGACGTGGGCGCGCTGCGCGCGGCCGGGCTTGCGCTCGGCGGCTCGCTCGACAACGCCATCGTGATCTTGGACGGTAAGGTGCTCAACAAGGGCGGGCTGCGCTTCGCCGACGAGTTCGTGCGCCACAAGGTGCTCGACTGCGTCGGCGACCTCTATCTCGCCGGCGCCCCGCTCATCGGCCGGGTGCACGGCGTGTGTTCCGGCCACACCTTGCACCACCGCCTCCTCGCGGCGCTGTTCGCCGACGCTTCCGCGTGGTGCTACGTCGATGCGCGCGATACGGGCCACGCGCCGGCCGCGCCCGACTGGCGCGACGGCGCCTCGGTCGCGACGGCCTGATCTCGCCACCTGCTACGTCGATCCCCGTCGGCTGGCGTTCCCAGCCCTGCGTGGTATAGTGCGCACCGCCCGCCGGAATGAGGACGGCGGGTGCGGCCGAAGCCGGCCGGAACGGCGAGAACCATGGCGTCACGAAGCGCTCCCCACCCGCTCCGCCCGATCGCGGTATCGGTGCTTGTCGTCGCGGCCGCGCTTCTTCTCACCGGCTGCGGCGAGGAGCGCGAGGTCTATGTCGAGCGCGAGGTCGGCGACCTCTACAACTCGGCGGTGAACGCGCTCGAGGCCGGCTCGTGGACCGAATCCGCGAAGCTGTTCGACGAGGTCGAGCGCCAGCACCCCTATTCGGTGTGGGCGACCAAGGCCCAGCTCATGGCGGGCTACGCCTATTACGAGGGCAACAGGTACGACGAGGCGGTCCTGTCGCTGAACCGCTTCATCCAGCTGCATCCCGGCCACCGCGACGTGCCCTACGCGCACTACCTGAAGGCGCTCTGCTATTACGAGCAGATTTCGGACGTCGCGCGCGACCAGCAGATGACCGAGCGCGCGCTCGAGGCGCTCGAGGAGATCGTGCGCCGCTATCCCGATTCGAAATACGCGCGCGATGCGCGCCTCAAGATCGACCTCACGCGCGACCATCTGGCCGGCAAGGAGATGGCGGTCGGGCGCTACTACCTGACGCGCCAACATTACCTGGCCGCGGTCAACCGCTTCCGCCGGGTAGTGGACAACTATCAGACCACGACCCACGTGCCCGAGGCGCTGCACCGGCTGGTCGAGGCCTACACCGCGATCGGCCTCGAGGACGAGGCGCGGAAGGCCGCCGCGGTGCTCGGCCACAACTATCCGGGCAGCGAGTGGTACGTCGATTCCTACTCGCTCGCCACCGGCGTCGATGCGCGCGGCAACCAGGAGCGGGCGGGCTTCCTCGCGCGCACCTGGAACTGGCTGTTCTGACGCGCGGACCGGATGCTCGCCGCGCTCTCGATCCGCGACATCGTCCTCATCGACCGTCTCGACTTGGCCTTCCGACCCGGCCTCACGGTGCTGACCGGCGAGACCGGCGCCGGCAAGTCGATCCTCTTGGATGCGCTCGGGCTCGCGCTCGGCGCGCGGGCCGATGCCAGGCTCGTGCGCCGGGGCGCCGCGGCCGCGCACGTCGCGGCGACATTCGAGCTGCCGGACGGCCACGCCGCCTGGGCCGCCCTCGCGCGCCACGGGATCGCCGCGCCCGA
The DNA here is from genome assembly GCA_036396315.1 of Alphaproteobacteria bacterium. Taxonomy (GTDB): domain Bacteria; phylum Pseudomonadota; class Alphaproteobacteria; order MPNO01; family DASWLB01; genus DASWLB01. The sequence goes on along the minus strand of DASWLB010000203.1, from coordinate 1,125 downwards.
TGAGGGCGAGCCGCTGATCCTGCGCCGCATCCTCGGCGCCGACGGCAAGAGCCGCGCCTATGTCAACGACCAGCCGGTCGGCGCGGCGGCGCTGCGCGACGTGGCCGACGCGCTGGTCGAGATCGAAGGCACGCGCGGCGATGCCGGGCTGATGAACGCGGAGCTGCACCGCGCGGCGCTCGACGCTTTCGGCGGGCTCGCGGCCGACGACGCCGCCGTGCGCGAGGCGCACCGGGCCTGGCGCGACGCGGGCGAAGCGCTCGATCGTGCGCGCGCGGCGCAGGCGAAGGACCGCGCCGAGGAGGCGTTCCTGCGCCACGTCGCGGGCGAGCTCGACGCGCTCGACCCGCAGCCGGGCGAGGAGGAAGCGCTCGCCCAGCGCCGCGCGACGTTGATGAACGCCGGCAAGCTGACCGATGCGATCGCCGCCGCCCTGTCATCGCTCGGCGACGGCGGCGCGGAGGCCGGGCTCGCGGCGGCGCGGCGGGCCCTCGACCGGGTGGCCGCCGTCGCAGGACCGCTGCTCGCGCCCGCGCTGGCCGCGCTCGACCGCGCCCAGGCGGAAGCCGCCGAGGCGGCCGCGCTGATCGAGAAGGCGGCGTCCGACCTCGATTCCGATCCGCGCCGGCTGGAGGAGGCGGAGGAGCGCCTGTTCGCGCTCCGCGCCGCCGCGCGCAAGCACGCGACGACCGTCGATACGCTGCCCGCACTCAAGGCCGAGTTCGCGCGACGCCTTGCCGCGCTCGCCGAGGGCGACGCCGGCATCGACCGGCTGGCCAAGGAAGAAGCCGCTTCGCGCGCAAAATATCTGCAAGCCGCCCGCGCGCTCGCCGAGGGCCGCGCCGAGGCGGCATCCCGGCTCGACCGCGCGGTGGCCGCCGAGCTGCCCGCGCTCCGCCTCGACAAGGCGCGCTTCGCGACGGTGCTCGAGCCGCTCGCCGAGACCGCATGGTCCGAACACGGCACCGAGCGGGTGCGCTTCGCGGTCGCCACCAACCCGGGCGCCGCGCCCGGCCCGATCGGGCGCATCGCCTCGCGCGGCGAGATGTCGCGATTCCTTCTGGCGCTCCGCGTCGTGCTGGCCGAGGCCGGCGCGCTGCCCACCCTGGTGCTCGACGAGGTGGA
>DASWLB010000202.1:0-1787 GCA_036396315.1 Alphaproteobacteria bacterium | reverse complement strand
CGCGCGGCGCCGCCTCGTTGCGGTAAATCGAAGGCGGCGCGAACTGGCGCGTGACCACCGCGTCGAGCGCGCCGTCGTTATCGAGGTCGACGAGCGCGATGCCGCGCGCGTTGCCCGGCTCGCCCCAGCCGACCCGTTCGGCCACATCGACGAAGCGCGCGCCGCGGTTGAGGTAGACGCGGTTGCGCTCGCGCGGAAAGATGCAGCGCCCGCGCAGGTCGGCCCAGCGGTCGGCCATGCCGTGCACGTCGGGGTGCGTGAGCGCGATCTTTTCGTTCCAGTACCAGTAGTCGGGGCAGCCCGGCTGCACCGGGTCGTAGGCGTTGTCGACCATACCGTTCGCCTGCACGAGGTCGAGGCGCCCGTCGCGGTCGAGGTCGCCCGCCGCCGCGCCCCAGCCGAAGCGCCGCTCGTTGAGCGCGTTGCGGCCGACCGCCTCGTCGCGCCATTCGGCGGCGTTGCGGCCGCCCTTGTTCATCCACAGCAGACTGCCCTCGGCCTGCAGCTTCTCGTGCACGTTGGAGACGTAGATGTCGAGCCGCCCGTCGCCGTCGAAATCGGCGAGCGTCGCGTTCATGCCCTTGTACGTATCGCGCCCCAGGCTCCCCGGGACACGCCCGCGCACCGCCTCGAACCGCTGCCCGCCGCGGTTGAGGAGCATCTGATCCGGGCCAAAATCGTTCGCGAGGTACAGGTCCGGCCAGCCGTCGCCGTCGAGGTCGCCCGCGCCCACGGCGATGGTCCAGCGGCGCTCGGTCACGCCGAGCGCGCCTTCGGCCGCGCGCTCGAAGCGCGCGCCGCGCTGCAGGAAGAGCATCGCCCCGCCGCCATTGGCCGCGTCGTGCCAGGTGCGGTGCATGAAGTCGAACATGCGCCGGTCGCCGGGATACTCGGCCGCGGGCAAGTCGAAGACGTTGAAGCGCCGCGGCGGCGAATACGCGAGCAGCTGCGGGCTCATCGCGTTGCCGATCACCAGGTCGAGCCGGCCGTCGCGGTCGACGTCGAGCGCGTTCGCCGTCACGCTTACCGTGTACGCGTCCAGGCCGGCCTCCCCGGTCGCGTCCTCGAACGCGAGCCGCCCGTCCTCTACGAGCCGGTTCCTCAGCAGCATGGGCTTGCCCCAGCCGGCCAGCACCAGCAGGTCCTGGTCGCCGTCGTTGTCGTAATCGAGGAACAGCGCGCCCGAGGGCAGGCCGTGGGCGCGCGGGCTGGCGTAGCGCCCGAGCGCCGGCACCGGCACGCGCGCGAAGCGCAGGCCGCCGAGATTGCGGTAGAGCGCGGCGCGCTCACGCGGGTCCTTCAGCGGTTGCGTAAGAAAGAGGTCCTGCAGTCCGTCGCCGTCCACATCCGCGACGGCGACGGCGTCGCCGACCGATAGCACCCATTTGGCGATGTGCCGCACGCGCGGGTCGACCTCGTGCAGCACGGTTCCCGGGAGCCCGGTGATCCCGCTCGCCTCGACACCCACCTGCTGGAAACGGAATCCCGGGTCTTGCGCCCCGTCTCCCGCGGTGATGCCGCGATGCGCGCCCAGCCCGAGCCCCGCCAATGCGGCGACGAGCGCCCACCGCGGTCCCGCATAGCGCAGCCGCGCCGCCGTCGCGCTCCAGCCCTCGAGCAGCGCGCGCCCGTGCAGCCACGCGAGGCGCAGGGTGGCGCAGGCGAACGCGGCGTAGAAATGCGTCGACAGCACGAACTTGAAGTGCAGCAGGAAATCGACCGCCACGATGCACAACGCCATCAGCACCTGGCCGCGGCGGCTCCCGGGCGAGGTCTGCGGGTCGGTG
>DASWLB010000201.1:0-1728 GCA_036396315.1 Alphaproteobacteria bacterium | reverse complement strand
CCGTGATGGTTGCGCACCTTGTGGAAGCGGCCGGGCGGCATGTAGAGCACGTCGCCCGGCGCGAGGGTGAATTCCATGACCTTGGTGAGGTAGCGCGCCTCGTCCGCCTCGGCGACGTTCGCCGCCTCGCGCGGCAGGTCGGCGCCGTGGTCGAAGATTTCCCACGAGGTCCGGCCGATCACCTGCAGATAAATCTTGTGCTGCGGCTGGTCGCGATGCGCGTGGTAGCCGGTGCCGTCGTCGGCGGGCGAGACGTAGAGGTGGAGGTCGGCGCGCGCGCCCTTGAAGCGGGCCTCGATCGCGTCGATCAGCGCCGCGACCTTGGGATTGATCTGCGACATGTTGCGCATCAGGAAGCTGTGGCCGGACTCGAGCAGCGCCTTGATCTCGGCCTTGCGCAGCGCGACCGGCGACCAGGCGACGTTGCGGTCGATGAGCGGGCGGCGCAGCCCGTCGCCGATGATCTCGACCGGCGCGTTGATGTTGCAGCCGTTGTTGAGCGCCGTCTCGATCTCGTCGAGCGAGAGGAGGTCGGCGAAGTCGCGCATCCCGCCGCCCGGCATGACGAAGGTCTCGCCGGCCGTCACCTTGGCGGCGAACTCCGGCAACGACAGCGGCTGGATCAGCGCGGCGAAGTCCATGGTCTTCGATTCCTAAGCCGGCGCGGTTTCCGCCGCGTTAAGATGCGCCATCGGCGGAGCGCGGGAAAGAGGCTGTGCGGTTCGTTCATGAGTTCGCGCCGGCCCGCGTCGTGTTCGGCGCGGGCGCGGTCGGCGCGGTCGGCGAAGAGGTGGCGCGGTTGGGCGCGAACCGCGCGCTCCTCATCGCCTCGCCGTCGCAGGCGGCGGCCGGCGATGTGATCGCCGCCGCGCTCGGCGAACGGGTCGCCGCGCGGATCGGGGAGACCGCCTCGCACGTGCCGGTCGAGCAGGCGAAGGATGCGCGCCGGATCGCCGCCGAAGCGCGCGCCGATGCGATCGTCGCGGTCGGCGGCGGCTCGGCCATCGGGCTCGCCAAAATCGTCGCGCTCGCCCACGCGATCCCGATCCTCGCCGTCCCGACCACTTATTCCGGATCGGAGATGACGTCGTTCTGGGGCCTGACCGAAGGCGGCACGAAGGTCACCGGGCGCGATCCGCGCGTCAAGCCGCGCACGGTCGTGTACGACCCGGCGCTCACCGTGACGCTTCCCGTCCCGGTGTTCGCGGCGAGCGGGCTGAACGCGATGGCGCATGCGGTCGAGGCGCTGTACGGCAGGACGACGAGCCCGGTCTCGGCGCTGATGGCCGAGGATTGCATCCGGGCGCTCGCAAGCGGGCTCCGGCGCGTCGCGCAGGCGTCCGGCGATCTCGAGGCACGCGCCGAGGCGCTCTACGGCGCGTTCCTCGGCGGCGCCGCGCTCGAGGGCGCGGTCATGGGTCTCCACCACAAATTATGCCACGTGCTTGGCGGCGCGTTCGGCCTCAACCACGCCGAGACGCACGCGGCGATCCTGCCGCATGCCGTCGCCTACAACGCCGGCGCGGCGCCGGCGGCGATGGCGCGCATCGCGCGCGCGCTCGGCGCCGCGAACGCGGCGCAAGGTCTTCACGCGCTCGCGGCGGAGATCGGCGCGCCCACCGCGCTGCGGGCACTCGGGCTCGCCGAACGCGACCTCGACCGCGCCGCCGAGCTCGCGACACAATCGCCCTACGACAATCCTCGCATCGTCGAGCGGGCGGCGGTGCG
>DASWLB010000200.1:0-12178 GCA_036396315.1 Alphaproteobacteria bacterium | reverse complement strand
ACCGAGGTGGTGGTTTCGGCGGGCGGCGGCGCGGTGAGCGAGACCCTGTTCCGCGCGGCGATCGCGGCCCGGCCGATGACGCGCCTGGCCGACAGCACCTGGCGCGTCCTGTGCGGCCACGCGCTGCCCGACGCGGCGTTCCGCGCGCTTGCGCGCGAGGCGCCGGCGGGCGTCGTGGTCGAGCGCGCGCGGCCCGATTTCATCGAGCTGTTGCGTGGCGCCGCGCTGTCCATCTCCCAGGGCGGCTACAATACGGTGATGGAAGTTCTGGCGACGGGAACGCGGGCGGTGATCGTGCCCTACGCCGGCGGGCTCGAGACCGAACAGACCTTGCGCGGCCGGCTGCTCGCCGACCGCGGCGCGCTGGCGCTGGTCGACGAAAAGGGTCTCTCGCCGCAGGCGATCGCCGAAGCCGCAGAAGCCGCGCTCGCGCGGCCGCCCCCCGTGCCGCAAGGGCTCGACGTCGGCGGCGCCGCGGCGACGGCGGCGATCGTCGCGCGCCTCGCGCGCCGCGAGGCGCCGGCGTGAGCGACATGTGGGGCGCGCTCGACGCCGAGCTCGACGCGTGGCGCGCGGCCGGGCGTACCGCGACCTTCTGGTGGCGCGACGACGACGCCGTCGCCGACACCCTGGCACTGCACCGTCTTCGCGAACTGCGGCGGACGCTCGACGTCCCGTTGACGCTCGCCGTGATCCCGCAGCCCGCCGAGCCGGGCCTTGCCGCCGCGCTGGCCGACGAGGGCGGCGTCGCGGTCGTGCAGCACGGCTGGGCGCACCGCAACCACGCCGCGGCGGGCCGGCGCAAGTGCGAGCTGGGCGCCGACCGGCCCGTCGCTTCCGTCGCCGCCGAGCTCATGCAGGGTCGGGCGCGACTCGATGCGCTGTTCCCGGGCCGGCACCTGCCGATGCTGGTCCCGCCATGGAACCGGATTGCGCCCGGGGTCGTCGATCGGCTGCCCGCCCTCGGCTATCGCGGGCTGTCGACGTTTAAAGCGCGGCCGCGGGCCGAGATCCGCCCCGGCCTGGTCGCCGCCAACGCCCATATCGACATCATCGACTGGGCCCGGACGCGGGCGTTCGCGGGCACGGGCGCGGCGCTGGATGCTGCCGTCACCCATCTCGTGTGGCGGCGCACGGGTGCGGCGGGGATAGACCCGGACGAGCCGACCGGCCTTCTCACCCACCACCTGGCGCACGACGAAGCGTCTTGGGAATTCATCGCCGACTTCGTCGCGCGCACGGCAGGCCGGCCGGCCGCACGCTGGCTTGCCGCCGCCGAAGTGTTCGGGGCGGCATGAGCGTCCACCGCTACCCGCCGCGGGCGATTCGCACCGACTACGTGCGCACCGCGGTGGGGCTCGCGCTCGCCGGCGGTCCGCTGTTGCTGGCCCGGCCGGGCACACCTATGATGACGGTGCTGGGAGGACTGACCGCCCTGTTCGTCGCGTTCGGCGCGCGGACATGGATAAGAAGCGTGACGCGCATAACGCTGGACGACCAAGGCCTCTCGGCGTCGGGTCCGCGCGGCGCCACCATCCGGTGGAGTTCGCTTGCGCGAATGCGGCTCAACTATTATTCGACAAGGCGTGACGGAACCCGAGGCTGGATGCAGATGAACCTGCGAGACGACGGAACGAGGCTGAGCATCGATTCGTCGCTCGACGGCTTCAGCGAGATCGCCGCCCGAGCCGCGCGCGCCGCCGCGGAACGGGGGCTCGACCTTCATCCCGCCACCCGGAGCAATCTGGCCCTCCTCGGGCTCGATCCCGGCGGCAGCGCGACCACGGGCGGGGAGCGGTGGAAGACCTACTGACCGTCCGCGACCTCAAGGTCGAGTTCCAAGTGCATGAAGGGGTCGTCCGCGCCGTCCAGGGCGTCTCCTTCCGCGTGCCGCAGGGCGGCATCGTCGCGCTGGTGGGCGAATCCGGCTCGGGCAAGTCGGTCGTGTCCCAGGCCATCATGGGCATCCTGCCCGAGAACGGGCGCATCACCTCGGGCGCAATCCTGTTCCGCGACCCCGCCTCGGGCGCCGAGACCGACATCGCGGCGCTCGATCCGGACGGACGCGAGATGCGCGCCATCCGCGGCGCGCGCATCTCCATCATCTTCCAGGAGCCGATGACCTCGCTGTCGCCGCTGCACACGGTGGGCGACCAGGTTTCGGAGGCGCTGCGTCTGCACCGCGAATGCAGCCGCATCGAGGGCGACGAGCTGACCCGCGACATGTTGCGCCTCGTCGGCTTTCCCGATCCCGCCAAGGCGATGAAGACCTACCCGTTCGAGCTGTCGGGCGGACTGCGCCAGCGCGCGATGATCGCAATGGCGCTGGTGTGCCGGCCGGCCCTCCTGATCGCCGACGAGCCGACGACCGCGCTCGACGTCACGATCCAGGCGCAGATCCTCAAGCTCATCAAGGATCTCCAGGCCGAGCTCGGCATGGCGGTCATGATCATCACCCACGATCTCGGCGTCGTCGCCAACATGGCCGAGGAGGTGATCGTGATGTATCGCGGCGAGGTGATGGAATCGGGCGCGATCGAGGACGTGTTCCACGACCCGCGGCACCCTTATCTGCGCGCCCTGCTGCGCGCCGTTCCGCGCTTCGAAATGGGACCCGACGAGCGCCTGCAGCCGTTGCGCGAAATCCGCCACGAGACCGGCCACCTCTTGGCGCAGCGCCCGCCCCGGCCCGAGGGCGCCGCTTCGGCCGGTCCGATCCTCGAGGTGCGCGGGCTCACCAAGAGCTTCCGCATCCGCAAGTCGGGCCTGTTCGGCGGCCAGACCGACGGGGTGGTGCTGGCGGTGGACGACGTGAGCTTCGAGGTCGAACGCGGCGAATGCCTCGGGCTTGTCGGCGAGAGCGGCTGCGGCAAGACGACCCTGTCGAAGATGATCATGCGCGCGCTTTCGCCCGACGCGGGAACGGTGCGGTTCAACGATTCGGGGCGGATGGTGGACCTGACGGCGCTCAACGACCATGCGCTCCTGCCTTACCGGCAGAAGATCCAGTTCATCTTCCAGGATCCCTTCTCCTCGCTCAACCCGCGCATGACGGTGTTCGACATCGTGTGCGAGCCGCTCACCATCCACCGCGTCGGCGACAGCGACTACCGGCACGAGATGGTGCGCGAGCTGATGGCGCTGGTCGGACTCGAGTTGCGCAGCCTCAACCGCTATCCGCACAGTTTCTCGGGCGGGCAGCGCCAGCGCATCGGCATCGCGCGGGCGCTTGCGCTCAAGCCCGAGCTGTTGCTGTGCGACGAGCCGGTGTCGGCGCTCGACGTGTCCATCCAGGCGCAGATCCTGAACCTGATGAAGGACCTGCAGAAGGAGTTGGGCCTCACCTACGTGTTCGTCTCGCACAACCTCGCCGTCGTCGATTACATCGCCGGCCGGATCGCCGTGATGTGCGCGGGGCGCCTGGTCGAGCTCGCGCCAAAACAGGCGCTGTTCGCGTCCCCGGTTCACCCCTACACCAAGGCGCTCTTGGCCGCGGTGCCGAAGCCCGACCTCGGCGCCCGGCTCGATCTGACCGCGCTGATGGAAGGCCGCGCCTCGGATCCGGCGCAATGGCCGCAGCCGTTCACCATCAACGGCGGCGGGACGCTCGCCCTCATCGAAGTCGCGCCCGGCCATTTCGTGCGCGCCCATCCGGATTGCGACGTCAGGGAGTTGCGGTCATGACGCGGCGACTTCTGTCGATCGCCGCGGCGGCGGCGTTCCTGGCCGCGCCCCTGCCCTGCCGCGCGCTCGACGGGCTGATGGAGGTTCCGTTCTTCATGGAGGCGGTACGCGCGCAGCGGCTGCCGTCCGTCGAACGGCGCGTGCCGGACGAGCCCGCGATCGCGGCGTTCGGCCGACCCGGTCAGCGCATCGGCCGGCAGGGCGGCGATCTGCGCATCCTGATGGCGAGCCCGCGCGAAACCCGCATGCTGGTTGTGTACGGCTACGCGCGGCTCGTCGGCTACGACTACACGTTCGACATCGTGCCCGACATCCTGGAAGCGGTCGACGTCGTCGAGGACCGCATCTTCACGCTCAGGCTGCGTCGCGGCCACAAATGGTCGGACGGACATCCGTTCACCACGGCCGATTTCCGCTTCTGGTGGGAGGACGTCGCGAACAACAAGGAGCTGTCGCCGGCGGGCGTGCCGCGCGAGTTGATGGTGGACGGCGAGCCGCCCCAGGTCACGTTCATCGACGCGGCGACGATGCGCTTCGCGTGGAAGCGGCCCAACCCCTACTTCCTGCCGTCGCTCGCCGCGCCTTCGCCGCTCTACATCTACGAGCCGGCGCATTACCTCAAGCAGTTCCACAAGCGCTACGCCGATCCGGCGGCGCTGAAGAAGCTGGTCGAGCGGGCCGGGCGGCGCAATTGGGCGGCGTTGTTCAACCGGGTGGACAACGCGTACCGCAACGACAACCCAGACCTGCCGACGCTCGACCCGTGGGTGCTGAAGACGCGCCCGCCCGCCAACCGGTTCGTGTTCGAGCGCAACCCGTACTATCACCGCATCGACGCGTGGGGCCAGCAGCTGCCCTATCTCGACCAGGTGATCATGAACATCGCCGATGCGAAGATCATCCCGCTGAAGACGGGTTCGGGCGAGACCGATCTGCAGGCGCGCTATTTGCGCTTCGACAACTACACGTTCCTCAAACAAGGCGAGAAGCGCAACGCCTACAAGCTGCATTTGTGGCGCACCGCCTACGGCGCCCACGTGGTGCTGTACCCCAACCTGAACCACAAGGACCCGGCGTGGCGCGAGCTGTTCCGCGACGTGCGCTTCCGCCGCGCGTTGTCGCTCGCGATCAACCGGCACGAGATCAACCAGGTCGTGTTCTTCGGCCTCGCGCTCGAGGGCAACAACACGGTGCTGCCCGACAGCCCGATGCACCGGCCCGAGTACCGCGCGGCCTGGGCCAAGTTCGACCTGAAGCAGGCCAACGCGCTGCTCGATTCGATGGGACTCTCCCGGCGCGATTCGCGGGGCGTGCGCCTGTTGCCCGACGGGCGCCCGCTCGAGATCGTGGTCGAGACCGCGGGCGAGAGCACGGAGCAGACCGACGTCCTCGAATTGATCGGCGACGGCTGGCTCAAGGCCGGGATCAAGCTGTACAGCCGCCCGTCGCAGCGCGAGGTTTTCCGCAACCGCATCTTCGCCGGCGAGACGCAGATGGCGGTGTGGACCGGGATCGAGAACGGCCTGCCCACGCCGGACACGCCGCCCGACGAGTTCGTGCCGACGAGCCAGCAGCAGCTGCAGTGGCCCAAGTGGGGCCAGCACCACGAGACCGGCGGCCGGTCCGGCGAGCCGGTCGACATGGCGGCGCCGCGCGAGCTCGCGCGGCTGCGCGAGGCCTGGCTGCGCGCCACCGCGCGCATCGAGCGGGCGCGAGTCTGGCGGCGCATCCTCGAAATCCACGCCGAGGAGGTGTTCACGATCGGGCTGATCGGCGCCGTGCCGCAGCCGGTCGTCGCCGACGCGCGGCTGCGCAACATACCCGACCAGGGCGTCTACAACTGGGATCCGGGCGCGCATTTCGGCATCTACCGGCCGGACCAGTTCTGGCTCGACAAGCTCGTCCAAGAAGCGGCGCGCTAGGGGGAAACGGCGTGCTCGGCTATCTCGTCCATCGCGTGCTGATCATGATCCCGACCTTGCTCGCGATCAGCTTCATCGTGTTCGTCATCATCCAGCTGCCGCCCGGCGATTACCTGACCACCTATATCGATGAGCTGCGCAGCCAGGGCGAGCAGGTGAGCCTGGATCGCATCGAGTTCCTGCGCAAGGAGTACGGCTTCGACAAGCCGTGGTGGGAGCAGTACGCGATCTGGCTGGTCGGCATGTTGCAGGGCGATTTCGGCTTCTCGTTCGAATACAGCCTGCCGGTCAAGGACATCGTGGGCGAGCGGTTGTGGCTTACCTTCATTGTCTCGTTCGCCACCATCGCGTTCACCTGGGTGGTGTCGTTCCCGATCGGCGTCTATTCGGCGACCCACCAGTACAGCTGGGGCGATTACGGGCTCACGTTCCTCGGCTTCCTCGGGCTCGCCACGCCCAACTTCCTGCTCGCCCTCGTGCTTCTCTATTTCGCGCAGGTCGAGTTCGGCATTTCGGTCGGCGGGCTGATGGACGAGCAGTACATCGAGCAGCCGTGGAGCTGGGCGAAGACCCTGTCGGTGCTCGAGCATCTGTGGATTCCGGTGATCGTGATCGGGACATCCGGCACCGCCGCGATGATCCGGCGGCTGCGCGCCAACCTGTTGGACGAGCTGCGCAAACAGTACGTCATCACCGGACGCGCCAAGGGCCTGCCGCCGTTTCGCCTGCTGATCAAGTATCCGCTCCGCATGTCGCTCAACCCGTTCATCGCCGACATCGGCAGCCTGTTGCCGCAGGTGATCTCGGGCGCGGCGATCGTGTCGATCGTGCTGTCGCTGCCGACGACCGGACCGATGCTGATCACCGCGCTCAAGAGCCAGGACATGTACCTTGCGGGGTCGTTCCTGATGTTCGTCGCGACCCTGACCGTGATCGGGGTGTTCCTGTCCGACATCGCGCTCGCGGCGCTCGACCCGCGCATCCGCCTCGGCGGGGGCATCCGTCGATGAGTTCGCCCGCCGCCGGGCGCACCGCGCCCCTGCCGCATTTCGTCTCCACCGCGCCGTTCGATCCGTACGCCGGGGACACGCTGACGCCGGAGCAGGAGCGGCTCTACATGGCCGGCCAGTGGCGGATGATGTGGTACCGCTTCCGCCGCCACCGCATCGCCGTCGTGTCGGGCGCGTTCGTCCTCGCCATGTATCTGTCGATCCTGGTGAGCGAGCTGCTCGCGCCCTACGACCTGCATTCGCGCCACACCGACCACATCTACGCCCCGCCGCAGACCGTGCACCTGTTCCACGAGGGCCGGTTCGTCGGCCCGTTCGTGTACGGGCTGACCTACCGGCTCAACATGGAGAATCTGCGCCGGGAATACGCCGAGGATACGTCCCAGGTTCACCCGATCCGGTTCCTGTGCCTGGGCGAGGAGTATGCGTTCTGGGGGTTCCTGCCCAGCCGGTTCCACATCGTCTGCCCGGCCGAGGGCGGCACGTTGTTCCTGCTCGGCACCGACCGGCTCGGGCGCGACATGCTGTCCCGCATCGTGCTGGGCACGCGCGTCTCGCTCACCGTCGGACTCGTCGGCATCGCCATCAGCTTCGTCCTCGGCCTCGTGATCGGCGGCCTCGCCGGCTATTACGGCGGCTGGGTGGACAACATCTCGCAGCGGACGATCGAGGTCGTCCGCTCCTTCCCCGAGATTCCGCTGTGGCTCGCGCTCTCGGCCGCCCTGCCGGTGACCTGGAGCCCGCTGCTCGTCTATTTCGGCATCACGGTGATCTTGGGGCTGCTCGACTGGCCCGGGCTCGCCCGCGCGGTGCGCTCGAAGCTCCTGGCCGTGCGCGAGGAGGATTTCGTCTCGGCGGCCCTTCTCATGGGCGCGAAGCCCGCGCGCATCATCGGGCGGCACATGCTGCCGTCGTTCATGAGCCACCTGATCGCGTCGGCGACCCTGTCGGTGCCCAACATGATCCTGGGCGAGACCGCGCTCAGCTATCTCGGACTCGGGCTTCGCCCGCCGATCACGAGCTGGGGCGTCCTGCTCAACGAGGCGCAGAACATCAGCGTGGTCGCGCTGTATCCCTGGCTGATGCTGCCGGTGGTGCCGGTGGTGCTGATCGTGCTCGCCTTCAACTTCTTCGGCGACGGGCTCAGGGACGCGGCCGACCCGTACAGCCAGACCTGAGCGCCCTCACGTCCCGCCGGCACCGCCGAGCTTGGCCGACACCTTGCGCAGCCACAGCGAGGATTCGGGCGCGCCTTCCATGCGCGGCACGCGCGCGACGATGGTGTCCTTGATCGCGTCGCGCATACGCGTCGCCACGTAGTGCGAGGCGAACTCGATCTCCGCCCCGCCCGAGGACAGCATCGCCGCGACCGCGAGCTGTTCGTTATAGCCGCGCCACGCCCAGCTCGCCGGATAGTCGTCGGGCAGGAAAATGTCGTGGAAATGGACGACCACGCGCCGGGGCAGCATCGGCCAGACGCGGTTGACGATGTGGTCGACGTCCGAACCCGGCATCAGGATGTGCGACGAATCGACGAACAGTACGTCGCCCGGGGCGAGCGCCGCGAACACCGACAGGTCCACCTCCTGCATCGTGGCGCGCACCAGCTCGACGCCGAGCCCGTCGAGCGCGACGCGCGGCGCGGGATCGATCGCGATCATGCGGGTGGACAAGCCGGCGTCGCGCGCGGCGCGCACGAGGAAGCGCGTCGAGTGGCCGGCGCCGACCTCGACGATGCGTTGCGGCGCGAGCCGGCGCACCATGACGTAGGCGGCGGCGGCGTCGAGCGGCGGGAACCAGCCCTGGTCCCAGCGCGGCTCGGGCGGCGGGTCCTTGCCGATCGCGGCGAGCATCGCGGACGCGCGCTCGATCTCGGCGATCGCGGCGCGGAACTCGGTCTCGCGCGCCGTGAACAGCCGCTCGAGCGCGGCATAGGGCGGGCGCCTGCCGGGTTCGCCCGCGGCGGGCGCGCTGCGCGACGGGATGAAAAAGCCGCGCTGCGCGATCCCGGTGACGGTCGCGAGTCCGAAGGCGAGCCGGCGCGCCGCCTTGCGCGGAACGAGGTTCATGGCGCGAGGATCGCGCCCTCGCGGGCGACGATCGTCCCGGGCAGGGCGGCGGCGGCGGCGCGGCCGATCGCATCGAGCGCAATGTCGTCGTGCGACGGATCGTGATGGAACAGGACGAGCCGCTTGACCCGCGCCGCCTTGGCGAGTCTCACCCCTTCCTCCCAGGTCGAGTGGCCCCAGCCCTTGTAGCGCGCGAATTCCTGATCGGTGTAGGTGGCGTCGTAGATCACGAGGTCGGCGCCGTCGATCAGCCCGAGCACGGCGGCGTCGGGCGCGCCCGGCACGTGCTCGGTGTCGGTCACGTAGCACGCGGACTTGCCGGCGAACTCGACGCGGAAGCCGGTGGCCCGGTTGGGATGGTTGAGCGAAGCGGTGCGCACCGTGATGCCCGGTCGCGGCACCAGCACTTCTCCCGCCCGGAAGTCGTGGAAGGTGAGGCGCGCGTGGAAGATGTCGAGCGGCACCGGGAACAACGGATCGGTCATGAAGGCGCGCAGCACGCTTTCGATCGTGCGCTCGGGCTGCAAGTGGCCGGCCCAGACGTGGAAATGGTTCCCGGCATCGAACGCCGGGCAGAAGAACGGCAACCCCAGGAGATGGTCGTAATGGGTGTGCGACAGGAACATGTCGGCGTCGGTCGCGCCGCGAGTCTCGAGGTCGTTGCCGAGCGCGCGGATGCCCGACCCCGCGTCGAAGATAAGGAGGTGCGCGCCGCAACGCATCTCGACGCAGGACGTGTTGCCGCCATATTTCACCGTTGCGGGCCCGGGCGCCGCGATCGAGCCGCGCACCCCCCAGAACCGCACCTTGAAGTCCGACCGTTCGGCCACCGCGCCGCCGTACCTTGGGACGCGCGGGCGCCGCGCCGTCCGTCGTTGTTGTGCCCCCGCCCGCCGTGCCATGTCCGGCCGCGCGAAACGTTTCCACCACTATAGTTCGGCAAGTTAACGGTTTCGCGCCGATTGTAAATCGCCCCGCGCCGCGGGGCGGGTCGGGGCTCGGCCGGAGCGGCGGGGGGCCGCCCCGGTTACGGCATCAGGCGGTAGCCGCCCGGTTCGGTGATGAGGATTTCGGCGTGGGCGGGATCGCGCTCGATCTTCTGGCGCAGGCGATAGACGTGCGTTTCGAGGGTATGGGTCGTCACGCCCGCGTTGTAGCCCCACACCTCGTTCAACAGCACGTCGCGGCTCGTCACCCGCTCGCGCGCGCGATAGAGGAACTTGAGGATCGCGGCCTCCTTCTCGGTCAGCCGGATCTTTCGGTTGGTGCGGTCGTCGTGCAGCGTCTTGGCGGCCGGGCGGAAGCTGAACGGACCGATGGTGAAGACGGCATCCTCGCTGCGCTCGTGCTGGCGCAGCTGGGCGCGCATGCGCGCCAGCAGCACGCCCAGGTGGAACGGCTTCACCACATAGTCGTTCGCGCCCGAATCGAGGCCAAGGATGGTATCGGCCTCGGAATCGGCCGCGGTCAGCATGATGACCGGGGTGCGGACGCCCGACCGGCGCACCAGCCGGCACACCTCGCGGCCGTCGAAATCGGGCAGGCCGATATCGAGCAGGATCAGGTCGAAATGGCCCACGCGCGCCGCCTCGATCGCTTCGGTCCCCGATTTTGCGGTCGCGATCTGGAATTCGTCGTGCAAACCGAGCTGCTCGTGCAGCGAATCGCGCAGCGCCTCGTCGTCCTCGACGAGGAGGATACGCTTACCGTTCGTCATCAGGTCTTCCGCCAACCGCGTTCCCCTTCAACTTAGCTTCTGGATATGGGGCGAAACCGGCCGCCCCGCAAGCGATTCGCCTACCCCGCCCGGCGGCACCTGCCGGGAGCCCGGCAAATCCTGCCGGATCGCGGCGCGCCCCACCCGACCCAAACCGGCCGGCCGGGCCGATTTCCGGACCCCGCGCGTTGGCACGATTCTTGCTTCGAACGTGGCGGAGGACGGCATCATGGCCCTGCCTGCGGAGCTGCCCGAGCACCCCTATTACATGTCGTCGCTCGCGGGCGATCCGTCTTACAACGTTCCGGAGTCCCCGAATCCGTCGCGCACCGGCTGGTGGCAGGACGGCAGCGACGATCCCGGCGGGATGACGTTTGCCGACTTCCTGGACATCATCAACCCGCTGCAGCACCTGCCCATCATTTCGACGATCTATCGCGCGATCACCGGCGACAAGATCGGGCTCGCCGCCAAGCTGGTCGGCGGCACGCTGTATGGCGGACCGGTCGGGTTCCTGGCGCAGGGCGTCACCGCCGCGTTCGAGCAGGGGGCCGGCAAGACGACCGGGGAGATGCTGGCGGAGCTCGTTCACGACGTGTTCGGGCCGGGCGATGCGCCGGACGAGGCCGTCGCCGCGTCATCGCCGGAACTGCCCCCGTCGCCCGTCGCCGTCGCGGCCGCCCCTGCGGACGAAGGCGCGCGCAAGGCGGCGATCGCCTGGCGGGCGACCGCCGCGCCGGCGCCGTTGCTTCCCCTTGCCGTCGAGCGTACGGCCCTTCCCCCCGACCGCGCCGCCGCGGCCGGCGTGCCGTCGCGGCCCGCCGATGACGCGGCCTCGCGCCGCATTGCCGAGACCGTCGCGGCGGCGCAGCGCGCGCAGATGGGTCTCTTACTCGCAAGCCTGCAGGGCGAGCCGCGCACGTCGCCGCCGCGCCGCGCCGAGAAAGAGGATCCGGCCGCAACGCCCGAAGTGCGAATGGCGCCGGCGAATCCCTTCCTGCCGCAGGGCGCGGGACCGGGCGGCTGGACCAGCGAATCGATGGCAGAAGCGCTCGCGCGCTATGAGCGCGTGCTGCGCGAGCGCAGACCCGCCGCCGTGCCGCTGGCCGGCGAATAGCGGACGGCGCCCCGCGCCGCTATAACGCGCCATGGACCTGATCGTCGATCCTGCGGGATTCGCCATGTGGGGCGGGCGCCGCATGCGCTGCGCGCTGGGACGCGGCGGCGTGATCGGAGCGAAGCGCGAAGGCGATCGCGCGACGCCCGCCGGGCGGTGGCCGATGCGCCGCGTGCTGTATCGCGCGGACCGCATCGCCGCGCCGGCGACGGCGCTTCCCGTCGCGCCGATCGCGCCGTCCGACGGGTGGTGCGACGACCCCGTCCACCCCGACTACAACCGGGCCGTCGCCCTGCCCCACCCCGCGCGATGCGAGCCTCTGTGGCGCAACGACCGCGTCTATGACCTGATCGTCGTGCTCGGCTACAACGACGAGCCGGTACGGACGGGTTTGGGATCGGCCATCTTCCTGCACGTCGCGCGGCGCGGCTTTGCCCCCACCGAGGGCTGCGTCGCGCTTGCCCGCGCCGATCTGCTCGCGGTGCTGGCCGGGGCGCGGCCCGGCGATGCGGTGGCGGTCGCGCCCGGCTGAGGCGCCGCTACCCGTGGGCGCGATGCGCCGGGCGCGCGCCGAAGATCGCCGTGCCGATCCGCACGTGGGTCGCGCCGTGGCGGATCGCCGCCTCGAAATCCGCGGTCATGCCCATCGAAAGCTTGGC
>DASWLB010000199.1:0-5360 GCA_036396315.1 Alphaproteobacteria bacterium | reverse complement strand
GGCGCGCCGCCCCCTGAGGGCGATCGAGCCGCCCTCCGGGGTGAACTTGATCGCGTTCGACAGGATGTGGAACAAAGCCTGCTTGATGCGCCGCTCGTCGGCGACGATGACGCCGATGTCGGCGGGGCAGTCGAACTCGATGTCGAGCTTCTTGGTGCGGGCGCGCTCGCGGGTCAGCGCGAGCACGCTGCCGAGCATCCCGTAAAGGTCGATCTGCTCCAGCTCAAGCGCCATGTGGCCCGATTCGATCGAGGCGAGGTCGAGGATGTCGTTGATGAGCGCCAAGAGGCGCTGCGAAGATTCGAGGATGCCGCGGCTGTATTCGATCTGGCGCGCGTTCAAGGTGCCGAAATACTGCTCGGTCAGGATCTCGGCGAAACCGATGATGGTGTTGAGCGGCGTACGCAGCTCGTAGGACACGTTGGCGATGAACTCGGACTTGAGCCGGTCGGCGGTCTCGAGCGCCTCGTTGCGCTCGCGCAGCGCGCGCTCGACCTGGATCGAATCGCTCACGTCGAGATGGATCGCCAGCACGTCGCCATCGGGCAGCGGCACGCTCGCGTAATCGAGCACCGCGCCGTCGGCGCGCTCCAATCGGCCGGTGCGCGCCTCGCGGTCGGTGAACAGGTCGATGAGCTCGTCCTTGCGCTCGACCCAGTCGCCGTCGGCGAACAGGCCGCGCATGCGCTCGACCAGCGCGCCGACGTGCGGGCTCGCGGCGAGCGCATCGGGCGGCACCTGCCACATCCGCCCGAAGGCCGGGTTCGACAGTTTGAGCCGGCCGTCGCCGCCGATCACCGCCACGCCCTCGTAGAGATTGTCGAGCGTCTCGCGCTGAACCGCGATCAGCGTGTTGTAGTTGCGCTCGAGCGCGAGCGCGTCGGTCACGTCCTCCCAGGTGTAGAGGAGACCGCCGAACGGGTGCGGCGTCACCACCATGCGGAAGGTGGCCTCGTCCGGCAGGTGGACGAGTTCCTCCAGCGGTTCGATCAGCGAGGTGAACAGCCGTTGCATGTCGCGCTTGAAGGCCGGGAAATCGGCGAACTCGGGCAGCTTGCGCCGCTCGCGCATCGCTTCGAGCACCTCGCCGATCTGCGGCTTCGAACGCAGCCACGCCTCGTCGAGCTGCCAGACGCGGAGGAAGGCGTTGTTGAAGAAGGTGAGCCGCTGGTCGGGCCCGTAGATCGCGATCGCGGTGCCGAGATTGTGCAGCACCTCGTCGTGGCCCTCGATGTGGCGGGCAAGCTCGGCCTGCGCGGACTCGAGCGCGGTGCGGTCGAGCAGGTAGCCCGTCGTGCCGCCGGTCTCGGGGTCGGGGAATTCGGCGATCTCGGCGAGCCGCCGCTCGCCGGCGATGACCACGTGGCGGGTCTCGATCGCCGGCGCGCCCGAATCGCGCGCCCGGCGGGCGAGCGCGCGGCCGTCCTCGCCCGAGACGCCGACCGCGATCTCGGGCACCGCGCCCGGCGCGGCCGGTTCGGACGCGACCGCACCTTGGTAGGCGCTGTTGACGTAGCTCGGCCCCAGCGTCGCGTCGCGCCGCCAGGCGGGCAGCGGGATGACATCGAGGAGGCGGCGGAGCCCCCCGCGCTCGGCCTCGCCGCGCGCTTCGTTTTCCGCGTCCGCGGTCGCATCGCGCAGCCAGAGGAGGGACACGACGCCGCGCGACGGTCGCGCGCGGACACCGGCGGCGCGGAGCGCGCGCGCGCCGTCGGCGGCGCGCAGGGCGAGGTCGAAGGGCGCGCCGTCGGCCTCGAGCGCCGCCATGGCGCGCTCGAGCGATCGCGCGTCGTCGGGCGCCAGGATCGCCAGCACGTCGCTGAGCCCGCACAAGGAGGACTGCGATCCGATGAGCGCGGCGAGCGCGGGTGAGGCGGCTTCCTCGCCGGTCGCCGAGTCGCGGCACAGGTAAAGATCCGGCGATGCGTCGAGCAGCCCGCGCGTGTGCGCAAGCTCGGCCGCGAGGCGGGCGATCTCGTTGGATGCCGCGACGAGCCGGCGGCGGGCGAGCAAGGTCGCTGCGATCGCGGCGAGCGCAAGCAGCGAGGACGCGGCGAGGCCCGCCCCGAGGGCCACGGCGGCATCCTCGGCCGCGTGCGCCGCGGTCGGAACGAAGATGGGGATGAGAGCCCAGGCCGACCGCGTCGAACCCCCCGCGGCGGGCGACCCTGAATCCGGCTTATCCACAGGCGCGATATTAGGAATCGCACCGCCGGGGTGCAAGTCCGGCGGCGCGAATTCGGCGCGATCGCCAGTAATCGATCGTAAAGATTTGATCGCCGATTTCCGCGACTTTTGGGCCGCGCCGCGATTCCGGCGCGCGGCCTCGGCTCAGAACAGCCCTTCGATCTGACCCTTGTCGTTGACCGTGATGGTATTGGCCGCCGGCACCTTCGGCAGGCCGGGCATGGTCATGATGTCGCCGCAGATCGCGACCAGGAAGCCGGCGCCGGCCGCCATGCGCACGTCGCGCACGTTGAGCTCGTGGCCGTCGGGCGCGCCGAGCTTCGTCGGGTCGGCGGTGAAGCTCATCTGGGTCTTCGCCATGCACACCGGCACGTCGCGGAATCCCTGCTCCTCGAAGGACGCGACCTGGCGGCGCACCCGGTCCGGCGCAGTCACCGCGCCGGCGCGGTAGATCTTGCGCGAGATCGTCTCGATCTTCTCCCACAGCCCCATCTCGTCGGGGTAAAGGAAGTGGAAATCGTTGGGCTTCTCGGCGAGCGCGACCACCGCGCGGGCGAGATCGGCGGCGCCTTCGGCGCCGTCCGCCCAATGGGTGCATTCGATCGCTTCGGCGCCGGCCGTGGCGCAGCGCTCGGCGATCAGCGCCAGCTCGGCGTCGGTGTCGGCGTTGAAGCGGTTGATGCCGACCACCACCGGCACCCCGAATCCCTTGGTGTTCTCGATGTGGCGCAGGAGATTGGCGCAGCCCTTATCGAGCGCCTTCAGGTTCTCCTTGCCAAGCTCGGCGCGCGGCACACCGCCGTGCATCTTGAGCGCGCGCGCGGTCGCGACGATGACGGCGGCGCTCGGCCGGAGCCCCGACTTGCGGCACTTGATGTCGAAGAACTTCTCGCCACCGAGGTCGGAGCCGAACCCCGCCTCGGTGACGACGTAGTCGACGAGCTTCGCGGCCGCGCGCGTGGCGATGACCGAATTGCAGCCGTGCGCGATGTTGCCGAACGGCCCGCCGTGGACGAAGGCGGGCGTGTGATCGAGCGTCTGCACGAGGTTGGGCTGGATCGCCTCGTTGAGGAGCGCGGTCATCGACCCGTCGGCCTTGACGTCGGCGGCGCGCACCAGCTTGCGGTCGCGCGTCTCGGCGATGATCATCCGGCCGAGCCGGCGCTTCAGGTCGTCGCGGTCCTCGGTGAGGCAGAACACGGCCATCACCTCGGAGGCTACCGTGATGTCGAACCCGTCCTCGCGCGGAAAGCCGTTGGCGACGCCGCCCAACGAGGAGACGATCGCCCGGAGCGCCCGGTCGTTGAGATCGACGACGCGGCGCCAGGCGACGCGGCGCGGGTCGATGCCGATTTCGTTGCCCCAGTAGATGTGGTTGTCGAGCATCGCCGCGAGCAGATTGTGCGCCGAGGTGATGGCGTGGAAATCGCCGGTGAAGTGGAGGTTGATGTCCTCCATCGGCACGACCTGGGCGTAGCCGCCGCCGGCGGCGCCGCCCTTGACGCCGAAGCACGGCCCGAGCGAGGGCTCGCGCAGGCAGATCGCCGCCTTCTTGCCGAGCCGGTTGAGCGCGTCGCCGAGCCCGACCGTGGTCGTCGTCTTGCCTTCGCCGGCGGGGGTCGGGTTGATGCCGGTGACGAGGATGACCTTGGCGTTCGCCCGTTCGGGCAGGCCTTGCAGGTAGCCGAGATCGAGCTTCGCCTTGGTATGGCCGAACGGGATGACGTGGCGCGCCGCGATGCCGAGGCCCTCGGCGACCTCCATGATCGGCTTCATCTTCGCCGCGCGGGCGATCTCGAGGTCGCTCGGGACCGCTTTCCGCTTCGTCGTGGTCTTCGCACCGTCGTTCATCTTGGTTCCTCGGTATTCGACGCGACGCTCCCCCGATCGTCGCGGTCGTCTCCCCCGCGCGTCGTCCGCTGGCGGACGCCCCAGCATCAATAGCGGTAATAGTCGGGCTTGTACGGCCCCTCGACCGGCACGCCGATATAGTCGGCCTGCGACTTCGACAGCTTGGTGAGCTTCACGCCGAGCTTGTCGAGGTGCAGCGCCGCCACCTTCTCGTCGAGCGACTTGGGCAGCACGTAGACCTTCTTCTGGTAGGCCTTGTGGTTGGTGTAGAGCTCGAGCTGGGCGAGCACCTGGTTGGTGAAAGAGGTGCTCATGACGAAGCTCGGGTGGCCGGTGGCGCAGCCGAGATTGACGAGCCGCCCCTTGGCGAGGACGATCAGCCGCTTGCCGTCGGGGAAGATCACCTCGTCGACCTGGGGCTTCACCTCCTCCCACTTGTAGTTGTGCAGCGCCTCGATCTGGATCTCCTGGTCGAAGTGGCCGATGTTACAGACGATGGCGCGGTTCTTCATCTGCGCCATGTGGGCGATGGTGATGATGTCCTTGTTGCCGGTGGCGGTGACGAAAATGTCGCCCACGGGCGCCGCCTCCTCCATCGTCGTCACCTGGTAGCCCTCCATCGCCGCCTGCAGCGCGCAGATCGGATCGATCTCGGTGATGACGACGCGCGCGCCTTGGGCCTTCAGGCTCTGGGCGCAGCCCTTGCCGACATCGCCGTAGCCGGCGACGACCGCGACCTTGCCGGCGATCATCACGTCGGTCGCGCGCTTTAGCCCGTCCAAGAGGCTCTCGCGACAACCGTACAGATTGTCGAACTTCGACTTGGTGACCGAATCGTTGACGTTCATGGCGGGCGCCATGAGCTTGCCGGTCTTCTCCATCTGGTAGAGCCGGTGCACGCCGGTCGTCGTCTCCTCCGACAAGCCGAGCACGTCCGCCATCAGGTCGGGGTGCTTTTCGTGCATCACCAGGGTGAGGTCGCCGCCGTCGTCGAGGATCATGTTGGGGCGCCAGCCGTTCGGGCCGTGGATCGTCTTGTCCACGCACTCCCAATATTCCTTCTCGGTCTCGCCCTTCCACGCATAGACGGGAGTGCCTGCGGCGGCGATCGCGGCGGCGGCGTGATCCTGGGTCGAGAAGATGTTGCACGACGACCAGCGCACCTCGGCGCCGAGATGCTGCAAGGTCTCGATCAGCACCGCGGTCTGCACCGTCATGTGGAGGCAGCCGGCGACGCGCGCGCCCTTGAGCGGTTTCTTCGCGCCGTATTCGGCGCGCAACGCCATCAGTCCCGGCATCTCGGTCTCGGCCAGCGAGATCTC
>DASWLB010000198.1:0-3436 GCA_036396315.1 Alphaproteobacteria bacterium | reverse complement strand
CAAACTGCCCAGCTTGAACGAGAACACGCCGAACGCATCGGTCGAGGCGCCGTCCACCGTGCCCTTCTGCAGGGATTCCGCGACGAGGGCGATCGGGATGCCGATCGGCGCCACGCCCTGGTCGCGGAACAGCGCGACCAGGGTCGGCGTCGAGGCGGTGAGCCGGATCCCCTGCAGGTCCTCGAGCTTGCGCACCGGCTTGTTCGCCGTCCACACGCTCGAGGCCTGGTTGAATCCGATCCAAAGAAGGCGCGTGTCGGCGTGCTCGGCCGCGAAGTAGCGGACCTTCAGGTCGGCCATCACCTTGGCCGAGACCTCGACGCCCTTGGGCCCGCGCGGGAACAGGTAGGGCAAGTGCGATAACTCGGTCAGCGGAAAGCGGCCGGGGGTCTGGCCCTGCTGGAAGTACGCCATGTCGGCGACGGCGGTCCGCACCAGGTCGTAATGGCGCGGCATCGGGCCCATGGAACCGCCAAAGAAAATCTCGATCGTGACGCGGCCATCCGTTTTTCTCTTGATCTCCTCCTGATAGCGCTTGAATTGCCGGCTGCTCGCGGCGCCCTCGGGAGCGAAGCTCGCGAACTTGAGGTTGATGGGAGCGGGTTGCGCGGCGGCGGGCGCCGCCGTCAATGCGGCGGCGAGGGCCGCGCCGGCCGCGAGAACGAAGCGGTCGAAACTCATCCGATGTCTCCCGTGTGTTGGTGCGCCGAGCTTATCCGGTCGCGCAACCCGGCGGCAAGGATCGCCGTTCACGCCGGCCGGGATGCGCCGCGCACGAGATCGATGAGCGCGAGCGGATCGGCGGGCGCCGCGCCGCGCCACGCGACCATGCCGTCGGGACGCACGAGGACGAGCGGCGCACCGTAGAGACGCGCGGCCGCCTCGTCGGGCACGTCGACGGCCCGCAGCGGCACGCGGCGCCGCGCGGCCGCATCGAGAATCGCCGCGCCGTCGCGCGGCGCGTTTCCGAACCGCAGCAGCACGAATCCCTCGGGATCGACGAGATCGAGCGTCGAACGCCCGTCGGCAAGCCAGACGTGCGGCGCGCGATGGCCCGCCCCTGCGGCCGGCGTATAGGCGAGCTTGTCGCGCTCGCCGGCGGTCTCGTTCTCGTCGGCGCAGATCGGCGAGCCGACATAGGCGGGATCGAGCTGGGCGCCCGCGATCGAATGCTGGTGCAAGCCGGCGGCGCGCACCTTGGGCGCCCATTCCGTCCGGGTCCGATCGCCCTCGGGCCCGGGATCGTCGATGCGCGCATCCACCATGAAGGCGTCGCGCGCGTTGAGATAGCTGTCGGCCGCGCGGTTGGTGTTGCGCACCGCGACCGGGCGGCGCTCGGCTTCGTAGCTCGGAACGAGCCCGTCGCCCGCCCAGCCCCGCAAAGCCGCCGCGAGCTTCCAGCCGAGATTGAAGGAATCCTGGATGCCGGTGTTCATGCCGAGCCCGCCCGGCGGCACGAACAGGTGCACGGCGTCGCCTGCCAGCATCGCGCGTCCGTCGCGGAACCGGTCGGCGACCAGCTGGAACGCCTTGTAGGCGCGCGACGACAGAACCTCGGCCGGCACGTCGCGCCCGACGGCGGCGCAGAGCCGCTCCACCGGGTCGATCGGGGCGAACGGCTCGTCGGCACGGAAGTAGGTGTTCATCCACCATTCGTCGCGCGCGTTGAGCGTGTAGACGACCGACGCGCAGCCCGGCGCGTGCGTCCAATACATGACCCCGGGCCTGATCGTGCGCTCGTCCCACAAGGTCGGAGCGCGGAAATGCGTGCCCCACACCTCGCCCAGGACGCCGCGGCCGCCGAGCTCGATGCCGAGCGCATGGCGCACCGGGCTGCGCGCGCCGTCGCAGCCGACGAGGTAGCGGACCCGCACGGCCTCGCGGCGGCTTCCGTCCACCGCGGCGATGGTCGCGGTCACGCCGTCGTCGTCCTGCTCGAGGCTCTCGAAGCGCCAGCCGAAGCGCAGCTCGACCGGAGGCAGGCTCGCCGCGTAGTCGCGCAAGACCGGTTCGAGCCGGTGCTGGGCGCACCAGGTGCGGTAATAGGGCGAATGCTGGAGCGGCGGCACGCGTGCCAACAGCTCGGGCGAGCGCCCCCTCACCTCGTCGATCGACGGCGAGGGGAAGCGCGCAAGCTCGTAGCCGCAGATGCGCGTGACGTAGACGATATCGCCCGGCAACGCGCTCGGCAGGGCCACGTCGTATACCTTCTCGTCGAGGCCCCAGAGGCGGAAATGCTCCATCGTGCGCGGGCCGATCCCCATCGCGCGCGGATGGTGCTTCACGTCGGCCCGCTGCTCGATCACGAGGCACGCGATGCCCCGCCGGCCGAGGTCGGCGGCGAGCGTGAGACCGACCGGGCCGGCGCCGACGATCAGGACGGAAGGGGACGGAGACATGGGACGCGGGGTACCGGAACGAATGTTCGTGCCCGGCGAGGATAGACGCCCGGCCCCGCCATCGGCAAACGGCGCGTTGCGGCGACCTCGCTTGTCGGTCCGGTGATGGCTGCGCTATCCTCGTTCCGTCCCGATGGGCGGGACCTCGCGGGGAGGACTGAGATGGCGGATTCGCTCGAGCGGTTCTGTGCCGATGCGCGTGAGATCCTCAAGGGCGGCGCCGACGACGCGGCGCGCGCCAAGGTGGCGAAGCGGCTCGAGTCGCTGCTTGTCGAGCCCGAATTCGTCGCCAAGTACTTCGATCCCAAGGTCGAGGCGGCGCAGCAGGTCGTCTATCGCGACCCGGCGACGGGCTTCAACGTGCTGGTCCACCATCAGAAGCCGTCGCAGCGCGGCGCGCCGCACGACCACGGCGAATCCTGGGCGATCTACGGCGTGACGCGCAACTACACCGACATGACGGAATGGCGCCGCCTCGACGACGCCGCGAAGCCGGGCGTCGCCCGCATCGAACAGGCCCGCACCTATCGCCTCGGCGTCGGCCAGGCCGCCGCCTACGGGCCGCGCGTGATCCACAACACCTGCCATCCCGACGGCGCCTGGGTGGTGCGCGTCACCGGCTGCGACCTCGACGAGATACCGCGCCGGCGCTACGTGCCCGAGAAGGGCGAGGTGAAGGAGTTCGGCCGCGTGCCCGCCTGAGACGCGCCGGCCGTGGCAACGAAACGCCCCTTGCGGGCGATGAGGGAGGTTACGTCATGGCGACCCAGGTCAAGACCGAGCCCGATGCAAGGATTCGCGCGGCGCGCGAACAGTGGATGAGCCGCTTCCTCGCGGCCGGCGTGCCGCAATCCGACTTCCTCGAAGTGACCCATTCGATCGACCGGTGGGACGATTGGTGCCAGGCGTGGTGCGAGCGCGCCGCGGTGCACGAGAAGATCGGGCGCGAGTGCCTGGCCCGGAACCAGAACCTGTCGGCGGGCCAGCACCTCACGACGGCGGCGGTCGAGTATCATTTCGCCAAGTTCCTGTTCACC
>DASWLB010000197.1:0-2961 GCA_036396315.1 Alphaproteobacteria bacterium | reverse complement strand
GCGCGCGCCGACGCGAAGCCCGATCGCCTCGCGAGCCTGCGCGGGCGGCGCATCGCCGTCGGGCCCGACGGCAGCGGCACGCGCGCGCTCGCGCTGCGCCTGCTCGATGCGGCGGGGATCGGGCCCGGCAACGCCGATCTTCGCGCCATCGGCGGTCCCGACGCGGCCACGGCGCTGCAGGCGGGCCAGATCGACGCGGCGTTCTTCGTCACCGCGCGCCCGTCCGATTCGATGCGGGCGCTCCTCGCCGACCGCGCGATCGCGCTCGTGGCGTTCCCCGACGCGGAAGCGTTCGCGCGGCGCTTCGCCTTCCTCGAGCGCGTCGAGGTGCCGCAAGGGCTGATCGATCTTACGCGCGACATCCCGCCCGCGCCGGTCACCATGCTGGCGCCCGCGGCGTCCCTGGTCGCGCGCGGCGACATCCACCCCGCGCTGATCACCTTGCTGCTCGACGCCGCGACCGAAATCCACGGGCGGGCCGGGCTGTTCCATGCCGACGGCCAATTCCCGTCGGCGCGCTACGTCGATTACCCGCTCGACGAGGACGCGGAGCGCTACATCAAGTCGGGCCCGACGTTCCTCAGGCGTTTCCTGCCGTTCGGCATCGCCAATTTGACCGAGCGGCTCGTGATCCTGCTCGTGCCGCTCTTGGGGCTGCTCATCCCGCTGATCCGCATCGCGCCGCCCGCCTATCGCTGGCAGATCAAGCGCAAGATCACCCGCTGGTACAAGGATTTGCGCGCGCTCGAGGCCGCGGCGCGGGCGGCCGACGACGCGGAGCACCAGGCCGAACTCGTGCGCAAGCTCGATGCGCTCCAGGCCGAGGTCGGCCAGGTCAAGGTGCCGCTCGGCTATTCCGACAGCCTGTACCACCTTCGGCTGCACATCGAGCTCGCGCGCGACATCGCCGCGCGTGCGGCGGGACGGTAAGCGCCTCATGGTTCGAGACGCGGTGCTTCGCACCGCTCCTCACCATGAGGAAGAGAAAAGAATCTCCTCATCCTGAGGAGCGGGCCAAAGGCCCGCGTCTCGAAGGATGAGGCTTTTCCTTACGGCTCGTTGGGGTCGTGGCCGCGCGGGCCGACCTGGGCGGTGCGCCCGGGCTCGCCGGCGGCGAGGTGGTAGCGCCCGTCGGCGTCGCGCCCGAGGCGGCCGGAACGGCGCAGCTCGTCGAGCGCGAGCGCGACCTCGCGGCCGTCGCGCGAGCCCACGCTCTCCATCAGATGGGTGAAGAAGTGCGGCGCCGATTCGAGCGCCTGGTGCACGGTCTGGTAGCGCGCCTCGCCGTATGTGGTCTTCGCGCCCGAGACGGTGGTGGCGACCGACCAGTTGCGTCCGACCGGGCGCGTCAAATCGAACCCGGCCTTGGCGCCGAGCGGACGCCCGTCGAGCGAGGGGTCCATCGGCATGCCGATCATGCCGTCGTAGATCACGAGGTCGCGGTCGGCCTGGAAGCGCGTGCCGAGCGCCCAATCCATCTGGTCCTCGGAGCGGATGTCGATGTCCTCGTCGACGACGAAGATGTGCTTCAGGGGCGGCAGCGCGGCGAACAGGCCGGCGATGACTCGCCGCCCCTGCCCCGGCACCGTCTGGCGGATGCGCACGCGGATGTGCTGGCCCTCGCCCGAATAGGGCAGCTGATAGACGTCGAGCACCTCGATGCCCATCGGCCGCAGCGCGCGGACCGCCTCGGCCTCGAGCCGGATCGCGCCGAGCTGGGCCGATTCCATGCGCCCGAGGATGCGGCCCGAGCCGTGCAGCAGCGTCTGGTGCAGCGCGTCCTTCCGCATGGTGATCGCCGTCAGGTGGAAGATCGGGTCGAGATGGACCGGCCCGTAGAATCCCATGTATTCGCCGTACGGCCCCTCCGGCTCGATGTAGCCGCGCTCGTCGAAATAGCCCTCGATCACGATCTCGGCGTCGGCCGGCACGCGGATGTCGTTGGTGACGCATTTGACCAGCGGCACCGGTTCGCCGCGCAACGTGCCGATGAACGCGACCTCGTCGGTGCGGATGCGCATGCCGGCCGCCATGAAGTCGATCGGATGCGCGCCGCAGGTGAAGGAGACCGGCAGGCGCTCGCCGCGCGCGACGCACTTCTTGAAGATCTCGCGCAGATGCGACGGCGCGGTGATGTTGGTGAGGCATTCCTGGCGGCCGCGCAGGCTCAGGCGCCGGCAGCCCACGTTGGTGAGGCCGGACTCGGGGTCGACGATGTAGTCGATGCCGGAGGTGAGGTACACGCTGCCGTCGTATTCGTGCTGCGGGTGGAACGGCAGCCTGGTGAAATCCGCGTCCTTGCCGGTCAGCACGACGTCCTGCACCGGCGCCTTGCCCTGTTGTATCTCGACCATCGGCTGCGGGTTGTCGAGCCGGCGCTGGAAGGTCGCGACGACCGTATCTTCGGTCGCCTCCAGCGCGGCGGCGAGGCGGCGGCGACCGCCCATCACGTTGGCGACCAGCTCGCACCGCTCGGGACCCGCCTTCCGGAACAGCACCGCCTTGTCGGTCGCCTCGACGATCGGGCTCACATGGGCGAGCGCGACCGCCTCGTCGTGCACCTCGACCTCGCCCATGTCGATCAGCCGTTCGACGAACCGCCGCAGCCGAAACTTGTCGAGATCGGGGCTCTTGGCGGAGGCCGCCCGACGCGCGGTTTCGGTCGCCATGCGTGGTCTCCCTTCGGTCCAGGACTCGGCGGAAGGCGGAGTTTAGATCAAACCGGACGGTGCCAAGAAGTTAAGAGGCGCGTGCCGACGCCGGCTCGGCGATGCGCGGTTGCGGCGCCTCGCCCGGAATCCACGCCTGCGCGCCCGCCTTATGTTGCGGCGCCTGGAACAGCGCCGTGAACAGCGGCACGAACCAGTTAAGGGCCGTTTCCGGTTCGGCGAATTCGTAGGCATGGCCCGAAAGGTGCTCGAGCCGGTTCGCGACCGGGGCGGAGAAGATCATGATGCTGAG
>DASWLB010000196.1:0-2101 GCA_036396315.1 Alphaproteobacteria bacterium | reverse complement strand
CGAGATCCCGATCTACGAGCCGGGGCTGGAGGCGCTGGTCGACAGCAACGTCAAGGCCGGACGCCTGTCGTTCTCGACCGACCTGGCGAGCGCCGTGCGCGGCGCCGACGCGGTGTTCATCGCCGTCGGCACGCCGTCGCGGCGCGGCGACGGTTACGCGGACCTGTCCTATGTGTACGCCGCCGCCGAGGAGATCGCCGACGCCCTCACCGGCTACGCGGTCGTCGTCGTCAAGTCGACCGTGCCGGTCGGAACCTGCCGCGAGGTCGAGCGCATTATCGCGAAGCGCCGCCCGAGCGCCGATTTCGACGTCGCCTCGAACCCCGAGTTCCTGCGCGAGGGCTCGGCGATCAACGACTTCATGCGGCCCGACCGCGTCATCATCGGCGCCGAATCCGACCGCGCCGAACAGGTCCTGCGCGGGCTGTATCGGCCGCTCTATCTGATCGAGACGCCGATCATCTTCACCACGCTCGAGACCGCCGAGCTCACCAAGTACGCCGCCAACACGTTCCTCGCCACCAAGATCACGTTCATCAACGAGATCGCCGATCTGTGCGAGAAGGTCGGCGCCGACGTTCAGGACATCGCGCGCGGCATCGGGCTCGACGGGCGCATCGGGCGCAAGTTCCTGCACGCGGGGCCCGGCTACGGCGGATCGTGCTTCCCGAAGGACACGCTCGCCCTGGTGCGCACCGCGGTCGACAAGGGCGCGCCGCTCAAGATCGTCGAGACCGTCGTCGCGGTGAACGAGGCGCGGAAGCGCCGCATGGCCGACAAAATCGTCGAGGCGTGTGGCGGCTCCGTCGCCGGCAAGACGATCGCCGTCCTCGGCCTCACCTTCAAGCCCAACACCGACGACATGCGCGATTCGCCGGCGCTCGACATCGTGCCGGCGCTGCAGAAGGCGGGCGCCACGGTGCGCGCCTTCGATCCGCAGGGCATGGCGGAGGCGAAGAAGCTGCTCGCGGGCATCGCGTGGTGCGGCGACGCGTACGAGGCCATGCAGGGCGCCGACGCGCTCGCCATCGTCACCGAGTGGAACGAGTTCCGCGCCCTCGACCTCGACCGCGCCCGCACGCTCATGCGCGCGCCGATCCTGATCGATCTGCGCAACATCTACCGGCCCGCCGACCTCGCCGAGGCCGGGTTCCGCTACGCGAGCGTCGGGCGCCACACGGTGGAGCCGGTGGCGCCGCTGCGCCGCGGCGTGCGCGCCGGCGGCGAATAGCCGGGTCCGCGCCATGAGCCGCCGCGGGCGGGGTGCGCGCCGTCTGCACCCGACGATTCTCCGCGAGTACGACATCCGCGGCATCGTCGGCGACACGCTCGCCGACGACGACGCCTACGCCATCGCGCGCGCCTTCGCCACCATGGTGGGCGAACGGGGCGGTGCGAAAATCTGCATCGGCTATGACGGGCGGCTGTCCTCGCCCGGGTTCGAGGCGGCCTGCGCCGCCGGGGTGACCGACTGCGGCATCGAGGCCGTGCGCATCGGGTTGGGGCCGACGCCGATGCTTTACTACGCCGTCAACGTGACGGGCGCGGGCGGCGGGCTCATGGTGTCGGGTTCGCACAACCCGCCCGAATACAACGGCTTCAAGATGATGATCGGCACGGCGCCGTTCTACGGCGCCGACATCAAGCGGCTGGGCGAGATCGCGGCTTCCGGCGCCTACCGGTCGGGGACGGCGACGAGCGTCGAGCGCCCGGTGTTCGACGACTACGTCGCCCGCCTCGTCGCCGACTTCGAGCCCGGCCGTCCGCTCAAGGTCGCGTGGGACGCGGGCAACGGCGTCGCCGGGCCGGCGATGGCGCGTCTTACCGCGTCGCTGCCCGGCGAGCACATCCTGTTGAACGAGACGGTCGACGGCACATTCCCCGCGCACCATCCCGATCCGACCGTGCCCGAGACGCTGCGCCAGCTTCAGGAGACGGTGACGCGCGAGGGCTGCGAGATCGGCATCGCCTTCGACGGCGACGGCGACCGCATCGGCCTCGTCGACGGCAAGGGACGCATCCTGTGGGGCGACCAGTTCATGGTGCTGTTGGCCGAGGACGTGCTCGCGCGCAACAAGGGCGCGACCATCATCGCCGACGT
>DASWLB010000195.1:0-4438 GCA_036396315.1 Alphaproteobacteria bacterium | reverse complement strand
TGGCGCCGTCATCGGCGCGCGCGCCGAAATCGGCAAGTCCTGCCGAATCGGGGCCGGTGTCGTGATCGGACCCGGCGTCGTGATCGGCGACCACGCCCGCGTAGGGCCGGGCGCTTCGCTCGCGTATTGCCTCGTCGGCGCCCACGTGCGCATCTTCGCGGGTGCGCGGATCGGCGAGGACGGCTTCGGCTTCGCGCCCGATCCGCGCGGCCACGTAAGGGTTCCTCAACTCGGCCGCGTCATCATCGGCGACGATGTCGAGGTCGGAGCCAACTCGACGATCGACCGCGGCAGCGGCCCGGATACCGTGATCGGCGACGGGTGCAGGATTGATAATTTGGTACAAATCGGGCACAACGTGCGCCTCGGACGCGGCTGCGTCATCGTTGCGCAAACCGGCATTTCCGGAAGTACGGTATTGGAGGATCACGTCGTCATCGGCGGCCAAGGGGGGCTCGCCGGGCATTTGCGGATCGGCGCCGGGGCGCAGATCGGCGCGCAGGCCGGTGTCCTGCGCGACGTGGCGCCGCGGATGTCGGTGGGCGGAACGCCGGCGATGCCGCTGCGGCAATGGCTGCGGCAATCGGCCATCCTGGCCCGACTCGCACGAAAGCGGAGCGACTGACATGGATACCGTTGATTCCGCGAAAGTCGTCGAGGCCATCGACGTCGAGCGGATCATGCAAATGATCCCGCACCGCTATCCCTTCCTGATGATCGACAGGGTGCTCAACCTCGTGGCCGACCAGGGGGCGATCGGGGTGAAGAACGTGTCGATCAACGAGTTCTTCTTCCAGGGTCATTTCCCGCAGCGCCCGGTGATGCCGGGCGTGCTGATCATCGAATCGATGGCACAGACGGCGGCGGTGCTCGTCGTTCACACGTTGGGCGCGGCGTTCGAGGGAAAGCTCGTGTACTTCATGTCGGTGGACGAAGCGCGTTTCCGCAAGCCGGTCGTTCCCGGCGACACGCTGCATGTCCACGTCACCAAGCAACGCAACCGCGGGCCGGTTTGGAAGTTCAAGGGCGAAGCCAAGGTCGGCGACACGCTGGTAGCCGAAGCCGTATTCGCCGCAATGATCCTGGACGAATAGATGACCGACATCCATCCCACCGCGATCGTGGACAAGGGCGCCGAGTTGGGCGAGGGCGTCGCAATCGGACCCTACTGCGTCGTCGGCCCGCGCGCCGTGCTGTCGGATGGCGTGCGCCTCATGTCTCACGTCGTTGTCGCCGGCATCACGACGATCGGCCCCAATACCCACATCTACCCGTTCGCCTCGATCGGCAGCCAGCCGCAGGACCTCAAGTATAAGGGCGAGGAATCCCGCCTCGTGATCGGCGCCAACAACATCCTGCGCGAATACGTCACCATGAACCCCGGCACGACCGGCGGCGGAATGGTGACGGAGGTCGGCAACAACTGCCTGTTCATGATGTCGACCCATGTCGCGCACGATTGCCGCATCGGCAATCATGTGATCATGGCGAACCATGCGACCTTGGGCGGCCATGTCGCGGTCGGGGAGTGGGCGATCCTGGGCGGGCTCGCCGCCGTGCACCAGTTCGTACGCATCGGCCAGCACGCCATGGTGGGCGGCATGTCGGGCGTCGAGCAGGACGTCATCCCGTACGGCTCCGTCGTGGGCAACCGGGCGCGGCTCGCCGGGCTCAACGTGGTCGGGCTGCGCCGGCGCGGCTTCTCGCGCGCCGACGTCGCCGTGCTGCGCAAGGCCTACCGCCTCCTGTTCGCCGAGGAAGGCACCATGGCCGAGCGGCTCGAGGACGCGGTCGAGATGTATCGCGACCAGCAGGCGGTGATGGACATCGTCGAATTCATCCGCTTCGACTCCTCGCGCGCGATCTGCCAGCCCCGGGCGGAGCATGGCGCCGCCGCCGGATAGGCTCGCCATCGTCGCCGGCGGCGGAGCGCTGCCGGCCCGCATCGCCGCCGCCGCACGGTCGACGGGCCGCGAGTTCTTCGTTCTCGCCCTCGAAGGGCAGGCTGATCCGGCCTTCGTCGAACGACTGCCGCATCGCTGGATGCGGCTCGGCGCCGTCGGCACCGGCTTCCGGATTCTGAGGGAGGAGGGCGCGGACGAGATCGTGTTCGCCGGGCGCGTCCGCCGCCCGAGCCTCGCCGCGCTCCGCCCCGACGGCAAGGCGATCGCGCTCTCGACCCGACTCGCCAAGGGGTTCGCCGCGGGCGATGACGCGATGTTCCAGGTGTTGGTCGGCGCGCTCGAGGACGAGGGGTTCCGCGTCGTCGGGGCGGATTCGCTTCTCGACGGCGTGCTCGCCGTTGAAGGGCCCTACGGCGCTCACGTCCCCGATGCGCGCGCATCGTCGGACATCGCCCGCGGCATCGCCGCTGCCCGGGCGGCGGGCGCGACCGATACCGGCCAAGCGGCGGTGGTGCGCGACGGAATCGTCATCGGCGTCGAGGGCGAGGACGGGACCGATGCCCTGATCGCCCGCTGCGCCGGCGCCGAAGGGCGCGGCGGCGTCCTCGTCAAGGTGGCGAAACCCGGCCAGGAGCGCCGGGTCGATCTGCCGACCATCGGGCCGCAGACCGTGGACAACGCCGCGACGGCCGGCCTCGCCGGAATCGCGGTCGAAGCCGGCGGCGCGCTGGTGCTCGACCGGGCGGAGGTGGCGCGCCGCGCCGACGCAGCCGGTCTGTTCGTCGTCGGCGTCGCTGTCGCAGTGTGAGCGACGTTCCGCTTATCTATCTCATCGCCGGCGAGCCGTCGGGCGATCTGCTCGGCGGACGGTTGATGCGTGCGCTCGTCGCGCTGACCGGCGGCGAGGTGCGCTTCGCCGGCATCGGCGGCCCGGCGATGGCCGACGCCGGTCTCGCGAGCCTGTTCCCGATCGACGAGCTCACGGTCATGGGACTGTTCGAGGTGGCGCCGCGCATCCCGCGCCTGCTCCGACGCATGCGAGAGACCGCCGATGCGATCCGCGCGCGGCGACCCGCGGCGGTCGTGACCATCGACGCGCCGTCGTTCTGCGCCGGGGTCTGGCGGCGCCTCGGGCCGACCGACGCGAAGCTCATCCACTACGTAGCGCCATCCGTCTGGGCATGGCGGCCGGGCCGGGCCGCGAAGCTCGCGCGTCGCATCGACCATTTGATGACCCTGTTGCCGTTCGAGCCGCCGTACTTCGAGCGCGTCGGGCTTCCCGCCACGTTCGTCGGCCATCCGGTCGTCGAGAGCGGGGCGGCGGAAGGCAAGGGCCCGGCGTTCCGGCAGCGCCACGGCATCGCGCCGGAGGCGCCGCTCGTCTGTGTCCTGCCGGGCAGCCGGCCGGGGGAGGTGCGCCGGCTGGTGCGCCCGTTCGGCGATGCGGTCGCGCGCCTTGCCGAACGCCGCCGTGGGCTCACCGTCGCCGTCCCGACCGTGTCGACGGTCGCCGCTCCAGTGGCCGATGAGGTTTCCGCATGGCCGATCCGGACCATCCTTCTGCAAGATGAGCGCGACAAGTTCGACGCGATGGCCGCGAGCGACGTGGCGCTCGCCGCATCCGGCACCGTGACGCTCGAGCTTGCGCTCGCCGGGACGCCTATGGTCGTCGCCTATCGCATGAATCCGATCACGCACCGCCTGGTGCGGGCGATGGTTCGGATCGAGCACGCGGCGCTGGTCAACATCCTGGCGGGGCGCGAGGCGGTGCCGGAGTTGATCCAGGGCAAGGCGACGCCGGCGCGACTTGCCGCCGCTCTCGAGCGCTTGATTGCCGATCCGGCTGCGCGGGCCGCGCAGCGCGAGACGTTCGAACGGATCGCCGAACGGTTGCGGGCGGACGAGGCGCCGTCGTTCTGCGCGGCGCGGGTCGTGCTGGAGACGATCGGGCAGGGTGCTATGATGGCGAAGGCGGCGAACCGACAAGGAGACCGGTGATGGCCAGCGAAACGACTATGGCGGCGCGGCAGGCCGAGGATTCGGCCGCGACCAAGGGCTTCACCTTCCTGCACACGATGCTGCGTGTGTTCGATCTCGAAAAGTCCCTCGACTTCTACACAAGGCTGCTCGGCATGAAGCTCATCCGCCGGCGCGACTTCCCGTCGGGCGAATTCACCCTTGCCTTCGTCGGCTACGGCGACGAGAGCGCGCACACGGTGATCGAGCTGACCCACAACTGGGGCCAGAAGGAGCCGTATGCGCTCGGTTCGGGGTTCGGCCATCTCGCCATCGGCGTACCCGACATCTACGCGACCTGCGAGCGGCTCGCCAAGGAAGGGGTGAAAATCCCGCGACCGCCCGGCCCGATGAAGCACGGCGCGACCGTGATCGCCTTCATCGAGGATCCCGACGGCTACAAGATCGAGCTGATCCAGCGGGGTTGAGCGGGTCTGCCATGGACGATGTTCGTCGGTAACGTCAACTTCGGCATTCGTCGGATTCGCCTTAACGCGCGCTTCAAATCGAACGAAGCC
>DASWLB010000194.1:0-2221 GCA_036396315.1 Alphaproteobacteria bacterium | reverse complement strand
GCTGCCGGTCACCTCCGACGGATCGTAACCGCGCCCGTAGCGCGCGCCGCCAAGGCCGAACTCCTCCGACGACAGGAGCGCGGATCCCGCAATCTGTCCGGCGAGCGATAGGAAGGCGCTCCACGCCCCGCCGAGCCGCTGTTGGCGCACCGCCTCGAGATTGAGCTTGGTGAATTCGCCGTCGCCGCGCGGGCGCGACAGGAGTCGATCGCCCTCCTCGGAGGCGTTGAATACGGGCAACCCTTGCGTGAGGGTCGCTGTGATGAGGTTGAGCCCGTTGAGTGTGTCGGTGAAGGTGTAGCGCCCGCCGGCGGCGAGGCCGCGCACCCGGTCGCGGAAGGCGGGCGCGCCGAGCGCGTCCTGGTCGAGTTCGGCGCCGTAGGCGAGCGCGTTCAAGACGAGGCTTTCGGTACGCCGCCGGATCACCGGATGGCGCACCTCGATGCCGGTGCGCAGTGCCCGGCTTTCGACGCTCGAGTCGCGGAGCGGCGGACCCGTATCCACGAGCCCGAGGCTCGCGAACACGGCGACGCGCGTGCCGTCGGTGCCGATCGGGTGCTCGTGCCGCAGCTCGCCGTAGCGCAACTCGTGCGGATCGTCCGGCACCGTGAACAGGGTCAGGCGCGTCATCTCGCCCCGCCCCAGCACCGAGTTGAGATCGACCGTCGCGTAGCTTTGCAGCCGGCCCACCGGCCTCGTGCCGTAATTGTCGAGTCCGAGGAAGGCTGACACCGCATCCTGCGTGACGTGGATGGTAAGCTCGTAAGCGCCGGTATCGTCATCGATCGCGCGCATCTGCGGACGGACCTGGATTCCGGGCAGGTCGCTCAGCATGAGGAGGCCGCGCTCGAGCGTTGCGAGGGTAAGCGGCCGCTCGGCCCGGATCGCCGCCGACTGCGCATCCAGCATCGACTGGTAGGACGCCGTGTCGCCGGCGAAGGCGACGCGCTCGACGTAGCCTTCGATCACCTGGATGCGGAGGATGCCGAGCTCGACCGACTGCGGGGGCGCGATCGCGCGCGACAGCGCGTAACCGTCCTCCTGGTACTTGTGCGTGATCGACTCGACGAGACGCTCGACGTCGGCCAGCGTGATCCGGCGCGTCAGCAGGCCTTCGTAGAGGGCGGCAAGCTCCGCCGGCGCGTACACCGTGGCGCCCGAAATATCGACGGCGCTCAGGATGAAGCTGTCGGGGGATTCGCGGATGTCGACGACCGCTTCCGGCAGGGCGGGCGCGAGCGGCGCCACCGGGGCGACGGGCGCGGCCGGCTGCTCGAAGCGCTTCTCGATCTGGCCGGGCTCCGCCGAACGCGGCACGGCGTCCTGGGCGGCGGCGCCGTGTACCGCGAGCGCAGCCAGCGCGGCGATTGCCGCGAACGCAGCCCGTGCGCAGCCCGCGCCGGGGCATCCCCCGCGCGCCGCGAACCGTCCCCCCGAATTCATGGTTAATTCACTAGCCGAAATCCGACCCGGCCGGAAGCGAAACCCAACGCCCGACCGATCCTCCGGGGACATAGTAAAAAAGATCCTAAAATATTATTAAAATTCGCCTTCGTTTGTATTCGATAGGCTTTTACATTAACCAATATTTAAATTACGAAATGGGTCCGAAAGAATTCTTGGATGTCCGGCCGGACACCGGCGGGACAGCGTGAGGAGCGGACATGAGGCGTCATCGCGTGGTCTTCGATTGGTCGCGGCGGCTCACCGCGGCCGCGTTAACGATATTCGCCGTTTACCATTTCGCCCCGTTGCCCGCCCAAGCCAATGGCGGCGAGGCCTGGCGCCTTGCCGAGATCTCCGGCGTCGTTCAGGTGCAGCGGGGCGACGGCGCCTGGCGGGCAGCGGCGCCGGGCACGGCGCTGGTGGCCGGCCAAGCGCTGGCGACCGGCGCGGACGGACGGGCCGTGCTGCGCGCGGACGGCGACGTCATCACCGTGTCGCCCGGCAGCCACGTCCTCGTGCCCAACGAGGGCGGCGACGCATCGGGCGCCAACATCGTGCAGCGGCTGGGCACCCTCCTCTACAAGGTCGAACGCGCGCCGCAGCGCCGCTTCGCCGTCGACACCCCGTTCCTCGCCGCAGTGGTCAAGGGCACGGTGTTCACCGTGGTCGTGCGCGCCGACGGCGGCGCCTTGCAGGTGACCGAAGGCGCGGTCGAGGTTGCGGCGCTCGCCTCGGGCGAGGTCGCGCTGATCCGCCCCGGCCAGATCGCGCAAGT
>DASWLB010000193.1:0-6311 GCA_036396315.1 Alphaproteobacteria bacterium | reverse complement strand
GAACGATTCCTCGCCGCGCGTCACGCGCGCCGTGCCGTTGACGACGACCCAGTGTTCGGCGCGGTGGTGGTGCATCTGCAGCGACAGCCGCGCGCCCGGCTTCACCGTGATGCGCTTGACCTGGAACCGCTCGCCGTCGTGTAGCGTCTGGTAATAGCCCCACGGCCGATAGACGCGAGGATGGAACGAGGATTCGGGCCGGTTCGCCGCCTTGAGCCGCTCGACGATGTCCTTCACGTCCTGCGCGCGGTCGCGCCGCGCGACCAGCACCGCGTCTTCGGTCGCGACGACGACAAGATTCTCGATCCCGACCGCGGCGACCAGGCGGCCTTCGGCGCGGACGTACGAGTTGCGCGCGTCGATCGCCATGACGTCGCCGACCAGCACGTTGCCCGAGGTGTCTTTGCCGCCGATCTCCCACAGCGCCGACCAGGCGCCCACGTCGCTCCATCCCATCTCGACCGGAACCACGGCGGCCCTGTCGGTGCGCTCCATCAGCGCGTAGTCGATCGAGCGGCCGGTGAGCGCCGCGAACGGTTCGCGCGCGAGCCGCAGGAAGTCGAGGTCGTGCGTCGCTCCCTCGAGCGCCGCGCGGCAGCCTTCGACCATCGCGGGCTCGAACCGCGCCAATTCTTCGAGCGCGAGGCGCGCGGGAAACAGGAACATGCCGCTGTTCCACGCGTGCTGCCCGCCGGCGACGAACGAGGCCGCCGTCGCGGCGTCGGGCTTCTCGACGAACTCGGCGACGCGATAGCAGCCGTTCGCGGCGCCGAGCGGCGCGCCGCGGCGGATGTAGCCGTATCCGGTTTCGGCGCGCGTCGGCGCGATGCCGAACGTGACCAGCGCGCCCGAGGCCGCGGCGTCCGCCGCGCGCGCGCACGCCGCGCGGAACGCCGCCGCGTCGGCAATGGCGTGGTCGGACGGCAGAATGAGGATCAGCGCGTCGGCGTCGTCCCGGAGCGCGAGCATCGCGCCGATGCAGAGCGCCGGCGCGGTGTTGCGGCCGACCGGCTCGAGCGCGATCGCGCTGGGCACGACGCCGATTTCGCGCAGCTGCTCGGCGACGACGAAGCGGTGCTCCTCGTTGCAGACAACGATGGGAGGCGCGAACAAGTTCGGGTCGGAGACGCGGCGCGCCGTTTCCTGCAACAGGCTGAGCGCAGAGGTGAGCGGCAGGAGCTGCTTCGGGTAGGCTTCGCGCGACATCGGCCAGAGCCGCGTGCCGGCGCCGCCGGACAGCACGACGGGTCGGATCTTGCGGTCGGGCGGTGTCGCGTCAGTCATGGATGGCGGCGAGGTTTCTGCTAGCGTAGCGTGGCGCGCGAACCAATGCGAAAGCATTAAGCCGTCCGTCGATCCGCTGGGCAACGATCCGGGAACTCGGCGCCAAGTGCCCGGATGGCTTATGCGATTCGCGCGGAACCGGTGTAGACAGGCGGCGCGGGCCGTCGACGATCTCGTCGTGGGACCACCGTATCGAGTCGCTATCCGCCGCGGCGGGAGCGGCCGGGGGCGCCCCTGGCGTGGTTAACGATTTTGCTGTATGGGATGGGCTCGCGGAAGGGATTTCGGCAATCCTGCCGCCGAGAGGTATGGGTTGGCCAAGACGAGAAAAGGAGCGGAAGAATGAAGGTCCTGAAGACGATGCTGGTTGCGGCGCTGCCGCTGGCGATGACCGCTGGTTGCACGACCCTGGCTCCGGATGACAAGAGCATGGTCGAGAAGGCCAGCGCGGATGCGCGGGCAGCGCAGGATGCCGCCAACCGGGCCGCGGCGTCGGCGCAGCAGGCTGCGGATGCCGCCAACCGGGCCGCAGCGGCGGCGGAGAACGCCTCGCGCGAAGCCAAGATGGCCGGCGACAAGGCCGACCGCGTCTTCCAGAGGAACCTGCGGAAGCGCTAGCGCCAAGCGACTCGGCGCGCGCGGGCAACCTCAGCGCGCCGAGGACTGCAGCGAGCGGTCGCGCGTGATGCGTACCGGGAATCCGGCGCGTCGAATCGCAGCCTCGTCCACCACCGACCAATCGATCCGTTCGACCTGATCGCGGGCCGCCATTTTGACGCGCCCCTGCAGGTCGGGCACGGACTCGGTTTCGAACGTCCGCGTCTCCTCGATCTGGTCGGTCTGTTTCTGGCTCGGATGGATCTCGAGGTAGAGTTCGCCGTCGATCCAGCCGAACTTCGCCTGCTGGTCCACCACCGTGACCGGCGTGCCGATCGCCACCACCTCGTACAGCCGTTCGGCGCCTTCCGGGTACATGCGGATGCAGCCGTGGCTCACCCGCCGCCCCACGCCGTCCGGCTTGTTGGTGCCGTGGATGAGGTAGGCCGGCCATTCGAGATAAATCGCGTGCTTGCCAAGCGGATTGTCCGGGCCGGGCCGCACGATCTTGGGGTGGTCGGGTTCTTCCTTCAGGATCGATTTCGGCACGAACCAGGTCGGGTTCTTCGCCTTGCGCACGACCTTCGTTCGCCCCTTGGGCGTGTTCCACCCGTCGGCGCCGATGCCGATGGCGAAGGTCTCGATGGGCTTTCCCGCGGGGAAGTAATAAAGCCGCTGGTCCGACAGGTTGAGCACGACGCCCTCGCGCGGCGCATCCGGCAGGACATGGACGGTGGGCAGCACGATTTCGGTGCCTTCGCCCGGCAGCCAGGGATCGACCTGCGGGTTGGCGGTGACGATCTCGACGTAGCCGAGATTGTATCGGCGGGCGATGTCGAGGAGCGTGTCGCTCTCGACCGTCTTGATGCGGCGCAGCTCGCCCACGATGTCGGGCCGCCCGGCGGAGCCGCGCGTCGCCGCGAGCACGGGGGCTCCGACCAGCGACGCCGCCACGGCGCCGCCCAATCCCATGAGAACCCGCCGGCGGCTGGTGTCGTTGCGCGGCATCTGGCGTGGGCCCCTTCCCCCGAATGAGTGCGGCGCCATCGATAGCGGCCTGCCCTTAAATAATCGTTAGGCATTGGCGCGCCAAGAGTCTTCCGCAATGAATCTCCCGGCCTGGGCATGCTAAGATCAAGTTGTTGAATCGGCACGGGCTTCCGGGCGGAAGCAATCGGAAAAGCGATGGATCGCATCATCGTCGGCATCACCGGGGCGACCGGAACGATCTACGGCAAGCGGGTGATGGAGCTGCTCCGCACCGTGCCGGACATCGAGATTCACCTGGTGATGAGCCGCTCGGCGAAGCTCACCCTCAAGATGGAATTCGACGACCCGCCGGAGCGCATCATGGCGCTCGCCCACGTCGTG
Organism: Alphaproteobacteria bacterium; assembly: GCA_036396315.1. Taxonomy (GTDB): domain Bacteria; phylum Pseudomonadota; class Alphaproteobacteria; order MPNO01; family DASWLB01; genus DASWLB01. The sequence continues at coordinate 3,059 of DASWLB010000193.1, read as the reverse complement.
CACGACGTTGGCAACATGGGCGCCGCGATCTCCTCGGGCTCGTTCCGCTCGCGCGGCATGATCATCGCGCCGTGCTCGATCAAGACCATGTCGAACGTCGCCAACGGCAACACCGGCGACCTGATCAGCCGCGCGGCCGACGTGGTGCTCAAGGAGGGGCGCAAGCTCGTGCTCGCGGTGCGCGAGACACCGCTGCACGCGGGCCACCTCGAAAACATGGTCAAGCTCGCCCGCCTCGGCGCCGTCATTTTCCCGCCGGTGCCGGCCTTCTACAACCGTCCGGTGACCCTCGCCGACATCGTCGAGCAAAGCTGCATGCGCATGCTCGACCAGTTCGACATCATGATCGATGCCGCGCCGCGCTGGGGCGAGGAGGGCGGCGTGCCTGCGGTCGGCCAGAAGATCGAGGGCGGCAAGGGCTGATCGCCGCACCCTCGCGCGCCGGATGGACCGGCGGCATAGCCGGGGACTATGCTTTCCGCGACTTGGCGCAACCTTCGTCCGGAGGTCCGCAGACATGCAGTTCTTCTGCTTCCACCTGATGCCCTACGCCGATCTCGATCTCGTGGCGTCGGAGGCGTACCGGTCCTCGTGGGTCATCCTGCCGAACAGCTTCTACGATCCGGTCAAGGGAGCGGAGCTCTATGACCGCTACCTCGACGAGATGGAGTACGCCGATGCGCTCGGCTATGACGGCGTCGCGGTCAACGAGCATCACCAGACCGCCTATGGGCTGATGCCGATCCCGAGCGTGCTTGCGGGCGCGCTCGCGCGCCGCCTCAAGACAGCGAAGCTCGCCGTGCTGGGCCGTGCGCTGCCGCTGATCAACAATCCTCTGGTCGTGGCCGAGGAGTACGCGATCCTCGACAATCTCTTGCGCGGCCGGTTCATCGCTGGGTTCGTGCGCGGCATCGGGTGCGAATACCATTCGACGCAGTCCAATCCCGGCGATTCGCACGAGCGGTTCCACGAGGCGCACGATCTGATCCTGCGCGCCTGGACCGAGCCGGGCCCATTCCCGCACACGGGCAAGCACTACAATCTGGGTTACGTGAACCCGTGGCCGCGCCCGTACCAACGGCCGCATCCGCCGGTCTGGATCCCGTCGCAGGGCAGCCAGGAGACGATCGAGTGGGCGGCGAAGATGAAATACGTCTATTGCCAGACTTACAGCCCGTTCAAGGCCTCGGTCGCCAAGTTCTTCGGCATGTACCGCGAGGAGGCGCGCAAGAACGGCTACGAGGCGAAGCCGTCCCAGCTTGCCTGGGCGGCGCCGATCTACGTCGCCGAGACCGACGAGATCGCGATGCGCGAAGCGAAGCCCCATATCGAGAATTTCGTGCGCTATTTCCTCAAGACCCCGCCCGAGTTCCTGCTGCCGCCCGGCTACACCTCGATGTCTTCGCTGAAGCGTATCCGCGCCACCAAGACGACCGTCTCGGGCCCGCCGTTGTCGGCCGAGGCGCTGAACGAGCAGGGCGTCGTCATCATCGGCAGCGCGGCGACGGTGCGCGAGCGCCTCGAGGAGTTCAAGGCAATCAGCGACTTCGACACACTGCTGATCTTCTCGCAGTTCGGCACGTTGCCGGCCGAGCTCACCCGCAAGAACCTCGAGATGATGGCGTCCGAGGTCATGCCGCATTTCCGCGAGCGCGCGCAACGCGCGGCCGCGGAGTAGGGGCGGGTCCTCATGGTTCGAGACGCCCCGCCTGCATCGCTTCGCGATGTTGGCGGGGCTCCTCACCATGAGGATTTTTTTTGCTTCCTCATCCTGAGGTGCGCGCGGAGCGCGCCTCGAAGGATGAGGGTGCGGTTTACACGGCGGCGAGCGCCGCCTCGATCGCGAGGCCGACCGAGAGAAGGCGGGCATCGCCCATGGTCTCGCCCATCACCATGAGGCCGACCGGCGCCTCGCCCGGCGCGTGGCACGGGATCGAAAGCGCGCAGCGGTCGAGATAATTCCCGATCGAGGTGTTGCGCAGCATCAGGATGTTGGTCTGGCCGTAGAGCCGCTCGTCGGCATCGAGCTCCGCGATCGCCGGCGCGACCATCGGCGTCGTCGGGAACAGCGCGGCATCGTACGGCGCGGTCCGCCGAGCCGCGGCGGCGATCAGGGCGAGCCTCGCCTCGAACAGCTCGACATAGTCGGCGGCCGTGAGTGCGGTCGCGCGCAGGATGCGCGTGCGCACGCGCGCATCGTACAGATCGCCCTTTTCGGCGATGAGCTTGCGGTGCACGGCGAGCGCCTCGGCCGCGAGCACGCCGCCGTGCGGCGACAGTTCCGGGATGCGGCCGAGTTCCGGGAACGGGATTTCGCTGACCTTTGCGCCGGCGCGCGACAGGCGCGAGAGCGCGGACTGGAAGGCGCGCGCGACAGGGTCGTCGAGCCCGTCGAGCACGAGGGTCGTCGGCACGCAGAAGCGGAGCCCCGCGATCGGCGCCACATCCGGCAGATCGGGCGGCGCGCCCGCCATCACGGCATCGACGAGGGCGCAGCAGGCGGCCGTGGGCGCGAGCGGGCCGACGGAGTCGAGGGTGCGCGACAACGGAAACACCTTGTCGCGCGGGATGCGCCGCGCCGTCGGCTTGCATCCGGTGAGGCCGCACAGGGCGGCGGGGATGCGCACCGACCCGCCGGTGTCGGTGCCGATCGCGAACGCCGCCATGCCGTCGGTGACCGAGACGGCGGCGCCCGAGGACGAGCCGCCCGGAATCCGGCCGGTCGCGCGGTCCCACGGGTTGCGCGGCGTGTCGAAATGGGCGTTCAGCCCGAGCCCGGAATAGGCGAACTCGGTCATGTTGGTGCGTCCAATGATGACGGCGCCGGCCGCGCGCAGCCGGGCGATGGCAGGCGCGTCGGCCGCGGCGGGCCGGGCGTCGGCGAGCGCGCGCGAACCTGCGGTCGTCACGTCGCCTGCGATGTCGAACAGGTCCTTGACCGAGACCGGAATGCCGGCGAGCGGCGAGGGTACCAGCCCCGCGCGGCGCAACCGGTCGCTCGCGCGCGCTGCCGCGCGCGCCGCATCTTCGTGAACCTTGAGGAAGGTGCGCCGCCCCTC
>DASWLB010000192.1:0-3227 GCA_036396315.1 Alphaproteobacteria bacterium | reverse complement strand
CGATCGGCGAACTCCGCTGCGCCATCGTCGCCGGGGCGGCGAATAACCCGCTCGGCGCCGAAATCCACGGCGAGGCGCTGCGCCGCCGCGGCATACTTTATGCGCCCGACTATGTTATCAATGCCGGGGGCCTCATCCATGTCGCGTCCGAGCTGCATGGCTGGGGACGCGAGGACACGCTCGCGCGCATCCGGCGCATCGCGGCGACCCTCGCGGAGATTTTCGCGCGCGCCGACGCCGAGGGCGTCGCGACCAACGCGGTCGCCGAGCGCATGGCGCGGGAGCGCATCGCGCGCGAGAAGGGTCGGGGGAAGCGATGAGCGTGCACGACTTCTCGTCCTACCGGGAACGCACGCGCGGCGAGGACGCGGCGGAGGACGTCGTCGCCCGTTTCGAGGTGCGCCGCCGCGCGTATCTCGACCGCGAAGGCCATCCGCTCGGCCCGCTTCCTTCCTTCGCCCAGGATCGCGAGACGATGCGCGCGCTCTACCGCGCGATCATCCTGATGCGCACCCTCGATGCGCGCGCCGTCGCGCTGCAGCGCACCGGACAGCTCGGCACCTACCCGTCATCGCTCGGCCAGGAAGCGATCGGCGCCGCCATCGGCAGCGCGATGGACGCGAAGGACGTGTTCCTCGGCACCTACCGCGAGCAGGGCGTTCTCGTCTGGCGCGGAGTCAAGCCGGTCGAAATCCTGCGCGTGTGGGGCGGCGACGAGCGCGGCAATCTGTGGTCGGGTCCGGCGCACGATTTTCCTTGCTGCATCCCGATCGCGAGCCACGCCCCGCAGGCCGTCGGCGTCGCCATGGCGATGAAGCTGCGCGGCGAGGCCCGCGTCGCCGTCTGCGCGCTGGGCGACGGTGCGACCTCGAAGGGCGATTTCTACGAGGCGGTGAACGCTGCCGCGGTGTGGCGCCTGCCGTTGGTGTTCGTCGTCTCGAACAACCAGTGGGCGATCTCGGTGCCGCGCCGCATCCAGACCGCCGCCGAGACGCTCGCCCAGAAGGCGATCGCCGGCGGGTTCGAGGGCGAGCAGGTCGACGGCAACGACGTCGTCGCAGTGCGCGCCGCGGTGTCCGAGGCGATCGAGCGGGCGCGAACGGGCGGCGGGCCGGGCCTGATCGAGGCCGTGACCTATCGCCTGTCGGACCACACGACGGCCGACGATGCCTCGCGCTACCGCACGGCGGAAGAGCTGAGCGCCGCCTGGAAGAACGATTGCGTGCCCCGGCTCCGCACCTATCTCGCCGCGCAGGGTTGGTGGGCCAAGGACGACGAGGAGGACCTCGTCGGCGAATGCAAACGAAAGGTGGACGAGGCCGTCGCCGCCTACCTCGCCCTGCCGCCGCCGCCGGCCTCGGACATGTTCGACTTTCTGTACGAAACCCTGCCCGAGCCTCTCCGCGCCCAGCGCGACGCGGCGGTCAAGGCGAAGGAGCCGCGCGATGGCTGAGGTGACGATGGTGGGCGCGCTCAACATGGCGCTCGCCCGCGCGCTCGAGGAAGACGAGCGCGTCGTGCTCCTCGGCGAGGATATCGGGGTGAACGGCGGCGTGTTCCGCGTGACCGAGGGGCTGCAGGCCCGTTTCGGGACCGAGCGCGTGTTCGACACGCCGCTCGCCGAGACCCTGATCGGCGGCATGGCCGTCGGGCTCGCCGCGGAAGGCATGCGGCCGGTCGCCGAGATCCAGTTCATGGGGTTCCTCTATCCCTGCATCGACCAGCTCGTGAACCACGCGAGCCGGCTGCGCAACCGGACGCGCGGCCGTATGTCCTGCCCGATGGTGCTGCGCACCCCGATCGGCGCCGGCATTCATGCGCCCGAGCACCATTCGGAAAGCATGGAGGCGATGCTCGCGCATATTCCCGGGCTGCGCGTCGTTGTGCCGTCCTCGCCGTCGCGCGCCTACGGGCTGTTGCTCGCGGCGATCCGCGATCCCGACCCGGTGATGTTCCTCGAGCCGACCCGGCTCTACCGGGCGGGGCGCGAGGAGGTGGCGGACGACGGCGCGGCATTGCCGCTCGATACCTGCTTCGTCTTGCGCGAAGGCAGCGATGTCACGCTCGTCTCGTGGGGGGCGATGATCAAGGAGACGCTCGCCGCGGCCGATGCGCTCGCCGCCGAGGGCGTCTCGGCCGAGGCGATCGACGTCGCGACCCTGAAGCCGTTCGATGCGCGGCCGATCCTCGAGTCGGTGGCGAAGACGGGACGCTGCGTCATCGTGCAGGAGGCGCCGCTCACCGCCGGGTTCGGCGCCGAGGTCGCGGCGCGGCTCGCCGAGGAGGGGCTCCTCAATCTCCTCGCCCCGGTGACGCGGGTCGCCGCCTACGACACGATCGTGCCGCTGTCCCGGCTCGAATACAGCTACATGCCGGACACCGGCCGCATCGCCGCCGCGGCGCGCCGCGCGCTCAGCTTCGCCTAGGCGCGCCATGCAGTCCTTCGCGCTGCCCGATCTCGGCGAAGGGTTGGAGGAGGCGGAGATCGTCTCCTGGCACGTCGCGGTGGGCGACCAGGTGGTGCGCGACCAGCCGCTCGTCTCCGTCGAGACCGACAAGGCCGTGGTGGACATCCCGGCGCCGTACACGGGCCGGGTCGCGGCGCTGCATGCCGAGGCGGGCGCGCTGGTCAAGGTGGGCGCGCCGCTCGCCGATTTCGACGACCAGGCGCGGGCCGATACCGGCGTAATCGTCGGCGAGCTGCCACGCGAGGACGAAGCCGTGGCAGCGCCGGCCGCTGCCCAGCAACGCGGCGTGCGCGCGGCGCCCGCGGTGCGCGCGCTCGCAAAAAGACTCGGCGTCGATCTCGCGACCGTGACGCCGAGCGGACCGAACGGCTCCGTGACCGCGGAGGACGTGAACCGTGCGGCCAAGGGCCTCGCCGGCACGGCGGCGGCCGAGCCGCTGCGCGGTCCGCTGCGCGCGATGGCCCAGCGCATGGCCGTCGCCCACCGCCAAGTCGCGCCGACCAGCGTCGTCGATACCGCCGACATCGAATCCTGGCCGGCGGGCGGCGACGTCACGGTGCGCCTCATCCGCGCGATGGTGGCTGCGTGCCGCGCCGCGCCCGCGCTCAACTGCTGGTACGACGGCGAGGCGCTGACGCGCCAGGTGCTGGCGCGCATCGACGTCGGCATCGCGGTCGATACCGAGGACGGCCTGTTCGTGCCCGTCCTGCGCGACGTTGCCAACCGCAGCGCCGCCGATTTGCGCCGCGGGCTCGACGC
>DASWLB010000191.1:0-3732 GCA_036396315.1 Alphaproteobacteria bacterium | reverse complement strand
GAATCATCCGGTGAAGGATTTTACCACCGGCAAGGTCGAGATCACCTCGATGAACCACGGCTTTACCGTCGACCGCGACACCCTCCCTAAAGGCGTTGTCGAAACTCACATTTCGCTGTTCGACGGCACCAACTGCGGCTTGGCGCTCGAAGACAAGCCGGTTTTCTCCGTGCAATACCACCCCGAGGCCTCGCCCGGCCCGCAGGACAGCCACCACCTGTTCCAGCGCTTCATCGCACTGATCGACGCGCATGGATGACGGGGTGAAATCCCCTCCCCCCTTTGGGGGGAGGGATAGGGTGAGGGGTCGCGCGCAGCGCGCCCAGCCAAATCTGCAGCATGCGACCGCTACCCCCCTCCCCGACCCTCCCCCTCAAGGGGGGAGGGGGTGATCGCCCATGCCTAAGCGCACCGACATCGAATCGATCCTCGTCATCGGCGCGGGGCCGATCGTCATCGGCCAGGCGTGCGAGTTCGACTATTCCGGCGCGCAGGCGTGCAAGGCGCTGAAGGAGGAAGGCTACCGCATCATCCTTGTCAACTCGAACCCGGCGACCATCATGACCGATCCCGGGCTCGCGCACGCGACCTACATCGAACCGATCACGCCGGAGATCGTGGCGCGCATCATCGCGCGCGAGAAGCCCGACGCGCTGTTGCCGACGATGGGCGGTCAGACCGCGCTCAACACCGCGCTCACCCTCGCGCGCCTGGGCGTGCTTGCCGAGCACAAGGTCGAGATGATCGGGGCGTCGCGCGAGGCGATCGACAAGGCCGAGGACCGCGAGCAGTTCCACGACGCAATGATCCGGATCGGGCTCGACGTGCCGCGCGGACGGCTCGCCCATTCTCTCGACGACGCCTGGGCCGCGCTCGACTATGTCGGGCTGCCGGCCATCATCCGCCCGAACTTCACCCTGGGCGGCACCGGCGGCGGCGTCGCCTACAACCGCACCGAATACGAGGAGACCGTCGTGCGCGGCATCGAGGCCTCGCCCACCGGCGAGGTGCTGATCGAAGAGTCCGTGCTCGGCTGGAAGGAGTACGAGATGGAGGTGGTCCGCGACCGGGCGGACAACTGCATCATCGTGTGCTCGATCGAGAACGTCGATCCGATGGGCATCCACACCGGCGATTCGGTGACGGTCGCGCCGGCGCTCACGCTCACCGACAAGGAATACCAGATCATGCGCAACGCCTCGATCGCGGTGCTGCGCGAGATCGGCGTCGACACCGGCGGCTCCAACGTCCAGTTCGCCGTCAATCCCGCCGACGGGCGCATGGTGGTGATCGAGATGAACCCGCGCGTCTCGCGCTCCTCCGCGCTCGCCTCCAAGGCAACCGGGTTCCCGATCGCCAAGGTGGCCGCCAGGCTCGCCGTCGGCTATACGCTCGACGAGCTCGCCAACGACATCACCGGCGTCACGCCCGCCTCGTTCGAGCCCACCATCGACTACGTCGTCACCAAGCTGCCGCGCTTCACCTTCGAGAAGTTCCCCGGCACCGAGCCGATCCTCACCACCTCGATGAAGTCGGTGGGCGAGGTGATGTCGATCGGCCGCTCGTTCTGCGAATCGCTGCAGAAGGGGCTGCGCTCGCTCGAAACCGGGCTCACCGGGCTGAACGCGCCCGCGGGCGCGGCGGACGGCGCGGAGATGGACGACGCCGAGCTGCGCGCGACGCTCGCCCGCCCGGTGCCGGACCGGCTCTTGATCGTCGCCGAGGCGCTGCGCCGCGGCCTCACCATCGAGGAGATCCACGCGGCGTGCCGCATCGATCCCTGGTTCATCGCCGAGATCGGCCGCATCGTCGCGGCCGAGGACGAGGTCAAGCGGGCCGGGCTTCCGGCCGATGCGCAGGGGCTCAACGCCCTCAAGTCGCTCGGCTTCTCGGACGCGCGGCTCGCCGAGCTCGCGGGCCTGTCCGAGGCCGAGGTTGCCGACCGGCGCCGCGCGCTCGCCGTCCGCCCGGTCTTCAAGCGCATCGACACCTGCGCCGCCGAGTTCGCCTCGCGCACCCCCTACATGTATTCCGCCTACGAGGGCGACGGCACCGCGCCGCCCGAATGCGAATCCGATCCCACCGATCGCCAGAAGGTGATCATCCTGGGCGGCGGGCCCAACCGCATCGGCCAGGGCATCGAGTTCGACTATTGCTGCGTGCATGCCGTCTATGCGCTGCGCGAGGCGGGCATCGAGACCATCATGGTCAATTGCAACCCGGAGACGGTCTCGACCGACTACGACACCTCCGACCGGCTGTATTTCGAGCCGCTGACCGCCGAGGACGCGATCGAGATCGTGCGCACCGAGCAGGCGAAGGGAACGCTGCTCGGCGTCATCGTGCAGTTCGGCGGCCAAACGCCCTTGAAGCTCGCCCGCGCGCTCGAGGCCGCGCGCATCCCCATCCTCGGCACCTCGCCCGACGCGATCGACCTCGCCGAGGACCGCGAGCGTTTCCGCGCGTTGATCGAGCGGCTCGGCCTCGCCCAGCCGGCGAGCGGGATCGCCAGCTCGTTCGACGAGGCGGAGAAGGTTGCGTCGGCGCTCGGCTACCCGGTGTTGATCCGCCCGTCCTACGTGCTGGGTGGGCGCGCGATGGAGATCGTTCACGATGCGGCCGCGCTGCGCCGCTACATGCGGATGGCGGAGGCCGAACGCGCCGCCGGGCGCCTCGGCTTCCCCGTGCTGATCGATTCCTACCTGCAGGACGCGATCGAGGTGGACGTCGATGCGCTCGCCGACAAGTCCGGCGCCGTGCACGTCGCCGGCATCATGGAGCACATCGAAGAGGCCGGCATCCATTCGGGCGATTCCGCCTGCTCGCTCCCGCCCTACTCGCTCGATGCCGGCGTCGTCGCCGAGCTTCGCCGCCAGACGGCCGAGCTGGGCCGCGCGCTCGGCGTCGTCGGGTTGATGAACGTGCAGTACGCCGTCAAGGACGGGCGCATCTACGTGATCGAGGTCAACCCGCGCGCGAGCCGCACCGTGCCGTTCGTCGCCAAGGCGACCGGCGTGCCGATCGCCAAGATCGCCGCGCGCATCATGGCGGGCGAATCGCTCGGACCGCTGCTTGCCCCGTTCGCGGGCGAGCCCGCCCGGCCGCACATCGCGGTCAAGGAGGCGGTGTTCCCGTTCGCGCGCTTCCCCGGCGTCGACATCATCCTGGGCCCCGAGATGAAATCGACCGGCGAGGTGATGGGGCTCGACTCGGATTTCGGCCGCGCCTTCGCGAAATCGCAGCTCGGCGGCGGCACCGCCGTGCCGGTCGCGGGGACCGCCTTCATCTCGGTGCGCGACAGCGACAAGGGGGCGATGGTGCCGCTCGGGCGACGGCTGATCGAGATGGGATTCGCGCTGCTCGCGACCAAGGGGACGGCCGCGGTGTTGAATCGCGAAGGGATTCCGGCGCGGGTCGTGAACAAGGTGGCGGAGGGGCGGCCGCACATCGTGGACGCGATGAAGAACGGCGAGGTGCAGCTCGTGTTCAACACCTCCGATTCGGCACAGGCGATCGCCGATTCGTTCGAGCTGCGGCGCACCGCGCTCACCCGCAAGATCCCGTATTACACGACGGTCGCCGGCAGCCGCGCGGCGGTCGGCGCGATCGCGGCAATGCAGGCGGGTGCCCTTGATGTTGCCCCCCTGCAGGCATATTTTAAATGGTCGTTCTAGACCGCCAACAAAACCAGACGGCGAATAATCTGGCAATGAAATCAGGGACATGACGGCG
>DASWLB010000190.1:0-9632 GCA_036396315.1 Alphaproteobacteria bacterium | reverse complement strand
CGCGCCTTCGTGCTGTTCCCCGACCCGTGGCCCAAGGCGCGCCACCACAAGCGGCGGTTCCTGTCGCGCGATGGGTTCCAGGCTCTCGCGCGGGTGATGAAGGACGGCGCCGAGCTGCGCGTCGCGACCGACGATGCCGGCTACGAGGGCTGGATCCGCGAACATGCCGCCGCCGAGGGCAGCTTCCGGCTCGCCGCCGATTCCCGCGCCCGGCCGCCCGATTGGCCCGCCACCCGCTATGAGGAGAAGGCGGTTGCGGCCGGGCGGCGGCCGGCGTACTTCTCCTTTGTCCGCTGGAATCGGCATGACTACCCCTGATTCGGCCCGAAAATCGTGCGCAAACCCCTTGCGATCCGCCGCCGAGCGACTATATTCCGGGCAACAATCAAGCACTGAAGAAAGTGGGCCACCGGCCCGCTTTTTTTGTACCCGCGGTCGGCCTCTCGGCCGGTTGGCGGGTTTGGAGACCTTATGGAGCAGGCCCAGCGCATCGCCGGGCTGATCGAGCCCGTGCTCGAAGGCATGGGCTACGAGCTTGTGCGCGTCCACCTGTCGGGCGGGCACCGGCCGATCGTCCAGGTGATGGCCGAGCGCCGCGACGGGCGGGCGATGACCGTCGAGGATTGCGCCGAGATCAGCCGCAACGTGTCGCCGGTGCTCGACGTTGCCGATCCGATCGCCTCGGCCTATACGCTCGAGGTGTCCTCGCCCGGCATCGACCGGCCGCTCGTGCGGCCGAAGGATTTCGACCGGTTCGCGGGCTTCGAGGCGCGGCTCGAGACCGATCGCCCGATCGACGGGCGGCGGCGCTTCCGCGGCCGGCTGATGGGGCTCGACGGCGCCGAGGTGCGGTTGCGGTGCGAGGGAACCGAGGTCCGCCTGCCGCTCGCCGAGGTGAGCAAGGCGAAGCTGGTTCTGACGGACGAGCTGTTGGCGGCAACACCGGGCAGACGGGACGGATAGATGAGTACGCGAATGGACACGATGACGACCGGCGGGTTCGACCGGATCGAGATCATCCAGGTGGCGGACGCGGTGGCCCGCGAGAAGGGCATCGACCGCGAGGAGGTGATCGACGCGATGGAGCAGGCGATCCAGAAGGCCGCCCGCTCGCGCTACGGCCACGAACACGACGTGCGCGCGATCATCGACCGCAAGACGGGCGACATCCGGCTCGCGCGTTACACCGAGGTGGTGGAGACGGTCGAGAACGAGGCGACGCAAATCCCGCTCGCCGAGGCGCAGAAGAAGGACCCCAACCTCAAGGCCGGCGAGTTCATCGTCGAGCCGTTGCCGCCGGTCGATTTCGGCCGCATCGCCGCCCAGACCGCGAAGCAGGTCATCGTGCAGAAGGTGCGCGAGGCCGAGCGCCAGCGCCAGTACGACGAATACAAGGACCGCGTCGGCGAGATCGTGAACGGCCTCGTCAAGCGCACCGATTACTCGGGAGTCACCGTCGATCTCGGCCGCGCCGAGGCGATCCTCCGCAAGGACGACCAGATCCCGCGCGAGCCGTTCAAGCTGGGCGACCGCGTGCGCGCCTACGTCTACGACGTGCGGCGCGAGGCGCGCGGGCCGCAGATCTTCCTGTCGCGCACCCACCCGCAATTCATGGCCAAGCTGTTCGCCCAGGAGGTGCCGGAGATCTACGACAAGATCATCGAGATCAAGGCGGTGGCGCGCGATCCGGGCAGCCGCGCCAAGATTGCCGTCCTGTCCAACGATTCGAGCATCGATCCCGTCGGCGCCTGCGTCGGCATGCGCGGCTCGCGCGTCCAGGCGGTCGTGGGCGAGCTGCAGGGCGAAAAGATCGACATCATCCAGTGGTCGCCCGATCCGGCGACCTTCATCGTCAACGGGCTCGCCCCGGCCGAGGTCGCCAAGGTGGTGCTCGACGAGGACCGCAAGGCGATCGAGGTGGTGGTGCCCGAGGACCAGCTTTCCCTCGCGATCGGGCGACGCGGCCAGAACGTGCGTCTCGCCTCGCAGCTCAGCGGGTGGGACATCGACATCCTGACCGAGGACGAGGAGTCCGAGCGCCGCCAGGAAGAGTTCCGCTCGCGCTCCAATCTGTTCATCGACGCGCTCGACGTGGACGACGTGCTCGCGCATCTTCTCGTGACCGAGGGCTTCACCTCGGTCGAGGACGTGGCGTTCGTGCCGATGGAGGACCTCACCTCGATCGAGGGATTGGACGAGGAGGTCGCGAACGAGCTCCGCGTGCGCGCCCAGGCCTACCTCGCGGAGCAGGAGAAGCGCCTGACCGAAAAGCGCCGCGAGCTCGGCGTCGGCGACGACGTCGCGGCGATCCCCGGCCTGACGGCGGCGATGCTCGTGACGTTGGGCGAGGCCGGGGTGAAAACGCTCGACGACCTCGCCGAATATGCCGGGTTCGAACTTTCGGATCCGGGCGACGGGCTGTTGCGCAAGCACGGCATCGGCGAGGACGACGCGAACGCCGTGATCATGGCGGCGCGCGCGCACTGGTTCGACGATTCGCCCGAACCGGCGAAGGCCGCCCCGCTCGCGGGCGAACCGTCGCAGGCAAGCTGAGGCGGAACCGGGTTGGGCCCTGACATGCTCGTCGCCGAACGGCACACCGACCGGGATTCGCGCGCCGCGCCGCAGCGCCGCTGCCTGGTCACGCGCGAAACCGGCGATGCGGCGGAGCTCGTTCGCTTCGTCGTCGCGCCCGACGGCGAGCTCGTGCCCGACGTGGACGGCAAGCTTCCCGGCCGCGGTTTGTGGACCAAGGCGCGGCGCGATATAGTGGACGCGGCGGTCACGCGCGGCGCCTTCGCCAAGGAGGCGGGCGCGGCGTTGCGCGTCGCACCCGATCTTGCGGCGCGGGTCGAGGCGCTCGTCGCCGCGCGCTGCCTTGCGCGATTGGGCTTTGCGCGCCGCGCCGGCCTTGCCGTCGCCGGTTTCGAGAAGGTGCGCGCCCTCATCGCCAAGGGGCGGGCGGGCGTCGTGATCGCGGCGTCGGACGCGGCGCCGGGCGGTCGCGCCAAGGTCGCCGGACTGGGGCGCGGGGTGCCCGAGGTCGCGCTGTTTACCGGCGCCGAGCTTGCCCGCGTGTTCGGGCGCGACACCGTCGCTCATGCGGCGATCGCCAAAGGACGACTTGCGGCGGAATTCCTCGCGGAATGCCGCCGCCTTTCCGGATTCCGGACTGCAGCTAGGGAAGTGGCGCTGAACTGAAATGGCCGAACCGAACGAAACCAACGAACGCGAAGAATCGGCGCCGGGCGGCGGCAAGAAGCCCCTCGGGTTGAGCCGGCCGAGCCGCCTCGAGCTCAAGAAGACCGTGGACGCCGGGCAGGTGCGCCAGAGCTTCTCGCATGGCCGGTCCAAGGCCGTGTCCGTCGAGGTCCGCCGCAAACGCACCTTCACGCAAGGCGCCGGCGGGGTGATGACCGAGATCAAGGGCGGGCCGCAGCTCGACCTCGATCAGGCCCTGGCGTCTCCGATCGAGGAGGTTGCCGTCCCCGAGGCGCCTCCGCCGTTCCGAACGCTGACCGACCAGGAGAAGGCGGCGCGCATGCGCGCCGTCAAGGGGGCCAAGCGCACGACCGAGGAAATCGATCGCCTGGTCGCCGAGGAGATGCGCCGGACGGTCGAGCGCGAGGCGCTGGAGACCGCCCGCCGCGAGCGCGAGGACGAGGAGCGCCGCCGCGCCGAGGAGGAGTCGAACCGGCGCGTCGCCGAAGAGGCGCGCCGCCGCGCCGATGAAGAGGCCGAGCGCCGCGCCGCCGATCAGGCGACCCGCATCGAGGCCAAGCACCCCGAGCCCGAGCGCGAGCCGCTGAAGCCCGCCGTCGAGGTCAAGGTGGCCGAGGCCGAGGCCGAGGAGGAGGACGACGAATCGCGCCGCCGGCGCCCGGGCCGCGCCGAGGTGCGCCGTCCGCCGGCACGCAGGACCGAACCGCGCCGGCGCGCCGGCCGTCTCACCATCGCGCAGGCGCTCGAGGCCGAGGAAGGCGAGCGCGTGCGCTCGCTCGCCTCGGTGCGCCGCGCGCGCGAGCGCGAGCGCCGCGCCCAGCAGCAGCGGTTGCAGGAGTCGAGCAAGGTCGTGCGCGAGGTCATCGTCCCCGAGATCATCTCGGTCCAGGAACTGTCGAACCGCATGGCCGAGCGCGGCGCCGAGGTGGTCAAGGCGCTGATGAAGCTCGGCGTCATGGCCACCATCACGCAGACCATCGACGCCGACACGGCCGAGCTGGTCGTCGCCGAGTTCGGCCACCGCTCGCGGCGGGTTTCCGAGGCCGACGTCGAGATCGGTCTCACGGGCGGCCCGGACGAGGCCGAGAGCCTGAAGCCGCGCCCGCCGGTGGTGACCGTCATGGGCCACGTCGATCACGGCAAGACCTCGCTCCTCGATGCGCTGCGCAAGACCAACGTCGCCGCGGGCGAGGCGGGCGGCATCACCCAGCACATCGGCGCCTACCAGGTGGCGGTCGCGGATGGCGGCAAGATCACCTTCATCGACACGCCGGGCCACGAAGCGTTCACGGCCATGCGGGCGCGCGGCGCCAAGGCCACCGACATCGTCGTGCTCGTCGTCGCGGCCGACGACGGCGTCATGCCGCAAACGGTGGAGGCGATCGACCACGCCAAGGCGGCGGGCGTGCCCATGATCATCGCCATCAACAAGATCGACCGGCCGGACGCCAAGCCCGACCGCGTGCGCAACGACCTGCTGCAGCACGGGCTCGTCGTCGAGGAGATGGGCGGCGAGGTGCAGACGGTCGAGGTTTCGGCGACCCAGGGCACCAACCTCGACAAGCTGGTCGAGGCGATCCTCCTCCAGGCGGAGATCCTCGAGCTCGGCACCAATCCGGAGCGCCCCGCCGAGGGCGTCGTCATCGAGGCGAAGCTCGAGCAGGGCCGCGGCGCCGTCGCGACCCTTCTCGTCCAGCGCGGCACGCTGCGCCAGGGCGACATCCTGGTCGCCGGCACCGAATGGGGCCGCGTGCGCGCGCTCGTCGGCGGCGACGGCAACCCGGTCGAGGCGGCGGAGCCGTCCACCCCGGTCGAGGTGCTCGGGCTCAACGGCGTGCCCCAGGCGGGCGACGATTTCGCCGTCGTGGAATCGGAATCGCGCGCCCGCGACGTGACCGAGTTCCGGGCGCGCCGCGACCGCAGCGCCGCGACCGCGGCCGCTCCGCGCGGCACGCTCGAGCAGATGTTCTCGCAGATCGCGGCCGGCGTCGCGAAGGAGCTGTCGGTGGTGATCAAGACCGACGTGCACGGCTCGGCCGAGGCGCTGGCGGCGAGCCTCGAGGGGCTCTCCACCGACGAGGTGAAGCTCGGCGTTCTGCATTCGGCGGTCGGCGGCATCAACGAATCCGACATCGCCCTCGCCAAGGCCTCGGGCGCGATCGTCATCGGGTTCAACGTGCGGGCGAACCCGCAGGCGCGCGAGCGCGCGCGGCGCGACGGGGTCGACATCCGCTACTACTCGATCATCTACGACGTGACCGAGGACATGAAGAAGGTGCTCTCGGGCATGCTCACGCCCACCTCGCGCGAGAATTTCCTCGGCAATGCGCGCATCCAGGAAGTGTTCCGGATTACCAAGGTCGGCAACGTCGCCGGCTGCCGCGTCACCGAAGGCGTCGTGCGGCGCGGCGCCAAGGTGCGCCTGTTGCGCGACGACGTGGTGATCCACGAAGGCAGCCTCGCGACCCTCAAGCGCTTCAAGGACGACGTGCGCGAGGTGCGCGAAGGCTTCGAATGCGGCATGTCGTTCGAGAACTATCACGACATCAAGGCGAACGACGTGATCGAGTGCTACGAGGTGGTCGAGGTCGCGCGCGCCTTGTGAGCCGCGGCCGTCGCCGGCCGCCCGCACAAGGGCGCCGGGCCTCATGGAGTCCGCAATGAAACGCCCCGGTTCCCCGCCCCGCGGCGCGCGCGGCCCGAGCCAGCGCCAGCTGCGCGTGGGCGAGCTGTTGCGCCACGCGCTCGCCGAGATGCTCGAGCGGGGCGAGCTGCGCGACCCCGACTTCGCCGGCCTCAACCTCACCGTGACCGAGGTGCGCTGCGCGCCCGATCTCAAGGGCGCGACCGTGTTCGTCGTGCCGCTCGGCGGCGAAGGCGCGGACCGTGCCATCGCCGCGCTCGCGCGCGCGGCTCCCTTTCTGCGTCGGAGGCTTGCCGAAGAAGTCGAGCTGCGCTTCGCGCCCGAGCTGCGCTTCGCCCTCGACACCTCGTTCGACCGGGCGGCCCGCATCGAGCGGCTGTTGCGCGAGCCCGCGGTCGCGCGCGACATCTCGAGGGAGGGCGAGGATGGCGCGTAGGCGCAAGGGCACGCCGATCCACGGCTGGCTCATCATCGACAAGCCGGCGGGCGCGACCTCGGCCCGCATCGTCGCCAAGGTGCGGGCGATCACCGGCGCGGCCAAGCTCGGCCACGGCGGCACGCTCGATCCGTTGGCGACCGGCGTGTTGCCCATCGCCCTCGGCGAGGCGACCAAGACCGTCGCCTACGTGATGGAAGGCGCCAAGCGTTATCGGTTCGTCGTCCGCTGGGGCGAGGAGCGCGATACCGACGATATCGACGGGTCGGTCACGGCGACGAGCCCCGACCGCCCCGACGACGCCGCCATCCGGGCGGCGCTCGCCGCCTTCCGGGGCGAGATCCTCCAGGCGCCGCCCGCCTATTCCGCGGTCAAGATCGCCGGCCGGCGCGCCTACGACCTCGCGCGCGCCCGCGAGGACGTGCGGCCGGAGGCGCGGCGCGTGCGCATCGATTCGTTCGATCTCGTCGGCCAGCTCGACGCCGATCACGCGGAATTCGAGGTTTCCTGCGGCAAAGGCGCCTATATGCGGGCGCTCGCGCGCGATCTCGGCCGGGCGCTCGGCACCGGCGCCTGCATCGCCCGGCTCAGGCGCACCGCGGTCGGGCCGTTCGCCGAGAAAGACGCGATTTCCCTGGCGGAACTCGAGTCGCTCGGGCATATTGCCGCGCTGGCTCATCGGTTGATCCCGGTCGAGGCGGCGCTGGACGACATCCCGGCGCTCGCCGTGACCGAGATCCAGGCCGGCTATCTCAGGCAGGGACGGCCGGTCAGGTTGCCCGGCGCCGCCGGTCACGGCGCCTATGCCGGGCCGCCCGCCGAACCGGAGGCCGTGCTCGCGACGCTCGGCGGCAAGCCGGTCGCGCTGGTGCGGCGGACGGGGGGCGAGATCCGGCCGGTGCGCGTCCTCAATCTCTAGAATCGGAGTCCCCGATGTCGATCACGGCCGAGCGCAAGCAGGCGCTCATCAAGGAGTTCGCGATCAACCCCGCCGATACCGGCTCGCCCGAGGTCCAGGTTGCCATCCTGTCGGAGCGCATCAAGAACCTCACCGAGCACCTCAAGGACCACAAGAAGGACCACCATTCGCGCCGCGGCCTTCTGGTCATGGTCGGTCTGCGCCGCCGTCTCCTCGACTACGTCAAGTCGGTGGACGATGGGCGCTACGACACCCTGATCAACCGCCTGGGGTTGAGGCGATAGGCGCGCACACAAATCGAAACGGCGGCGGGCTTCGCTCCGCCGCCCGGGCGGGTCCGGCGCGATGGCGCGCCGGGTCGGCGCAGGCTGGCAGCGGCAGGGCCGCTGCGAGCTTCGATGCGTTGCGGCAGGGCCGCGGCGCGGGCGGCGCCGCATAGGGCGGCGTCGCGATCGGGAAGGAAGAGAAGATATGTTCAAAATTCATCGGAAGGAGATCACCTGGGGCGGCCGCAGGCTCGTGCTCGAGTCCGGCAGGATGGCGCGTCAGGCCGACGGGGCCGTGCTCGCCACCTACGGCGAGACCACCGTCTTGTGCACCGCGGTCGCGCAGAAGACGCCGAAGACCGGCATCGATTTCTTTCCGCTTACCGTCAACTACCAGGAAAAGACCTTCGCCGCCGGCAAGATTCCCGGCGGCTTCTTCAAGCGCGAGGGACGCCCGTCGGAGAAGGAGACGCTGTCCTCGCGGCTCATCGATCGGCCGATCCGTCCGCTGTTCGCCGACGGATTCCGCAACGAGACGCAGGTCATCTGCACGGTGCTCTCGCACGACCTCGAGAACGACCCCGACATCGTCGCCATGGTCGGTGCCTCGGCCGCCCTCACGATCTCGGGCATTCCGTTCCTGGGCCCGATCGGGGGCGCCCGCGTCGGCTACATCGCGGGCGAGTACGTGCTCAATCCGCAGCTCGACGAGATGCCCAACTCGGCCCTCGACATGGTGGTGGCGGGCACGGCGGACGCGGTGCTGATGGTCGAATCCGAGGCGGCGGAGCTGTCCGAGGACGCGATGCTCGGCGCCGTGATGTTCGCCCATCGCGGTTTCCAGCCGGTGATCCAGGCGATCATCGATCTCGCCGAGGACTGCGCCAAGGAGCCATGGGACCTGGGCGTCCCCGCCGACGGGATCGACGCGATCGAAACCCGGCTCGCCGCGGTGGCGGAGCCGCTGTTGCGCGAGGCCTACCGCGAGACGGTCAAGCAGAACCGCGTCGAAAAGTTGGCCGAGGCGAAATCGCGGGCGCTCGCCCGCATCGCCGAGGAGGGGCTCGATCAGGAGCTCGCCAAGGGGCTTCTCAAGGACATCGAGAAGGACATCGTGCGCGGCAACATCCTCGCGACCGGGCGCCGCATCGACGGGCGCGACACGAAAACGGTCCGGCCGATCGTGGCCGAGGTCGGCGTGCTGCCCCGGGCGCACGGCAGCGCCTTGTTCACCCGCGGCGAGACCCAGGCGCTCGTGGTCACCACGCTCGGCACCGGCCAGGACGAGCAGATCGTCGATGCGCTCGAGGGCGAATACCGCGAGCATTTCCTGCTGCACTACAACTTCCCGCCCTATTCGGTCGGCGAGGCGGCGTTCCTGCGCTCGCCGGGCCGGCGCGAGATCGGCCACGGCAAGCTCGCCTGGCGCGCGCTGCGCCAGCTCATGCCGAACAAGGAGGAGTTCCCCTACACCATCCGCATCGTCTCGGAGATCACCGAATCGAACGGCTCGTCCTCGATGGCGACCGTGTGCGGCACCTCGCTCTCCATGATGGATGCGGGGGTGCCGCTCAAGCGCCCGGTCGCCGGCATCGCCATGGGGCTGATCAAGGAGGAGTCGGGCTTCGCCGTGCTCTCCGACATCCTCGGCGACGAGGACCATCTCGGCGACATGGACTTCAAGGTGGCGGGCACGACCGAGGGCGTGACCGCGCTGCAGATGGACATCAAGATCCGCGGCATCACCGAGGAGATCATGCGGGTCGCCCTCGAGCAGGCGCACGAGGGCCGCGCCCACATCCTCTCCGAGATGGCGCGCGCGCTCGAGGCGGCGCGCGATTCCATCAGCCAGCACGCGCCGCGCATCACCATCATCACCATCCCCAAGGACAAGATCCGCGAGGTGATCGGCACCGGCGGCAAGGTGATCCGCGAGATCACCGAGACGACGGGCGCCAAGATCGACATCGAGGACGACGGCACGATCAAGGTCGCGGCGGTCGATTCGACGCAGGCCCAGGCGGCGATCGACTGGATCCGCGGCATCGTGGCCGAGCCCGAGGTCGGCGTGATCTACCGGGGCAAGGTGGTCAAGATCGTCGATTTCGGCGCCTTCGTGAACTTCCTCGGGGCGCGCGACGGGCT
>DASWLB010000189.1:0-1770 GCA_036396315.1 Alphaproteobacteria bacterium | reverse complement strand
CGAGATCGCCTTGCCGCGATAGTCCACCTCGGCGACGTCGGTCGCCGCGAACCGGAAGAGCTGGGCGAAGCCCGAGAACACGCCGAACAGGAAGGCGCCCGCCGAGAACAGCCAGAAATCGGCATTCAGCGCGCCGACCGCACAGATCGCGCCGCCGACGATGCCGACGAGCGCGCCGGCAACGAATCCCATCCGTCGCCCGATGCGCCGCATCACCATCGACGCCGGGATGGTCGCGAGCGCGGTGCCGACGATGACGAGCGAGGTGGGGAGCGTCGCGAGCCCCTTCTCCTCCGCGATCGCGTAGGAGAGGACGGGGGCCGTCGCGATGAGCAGCGACCGGCCGGAGCCGAACAGCATCTGGCAGGTCGCGAGCACGAGGACGTTACGCCGGTCGGCCCTCATGGAAACTCTGTACTCAACTCATCGTCAGACCGCCGGACACGCTGATCGCCTGGCCCGTTATGTAGCCGCCTTCGTCCGAGGCGAGGAACGCCATGGTCGCGGCGAGCTCGCGCGCGGTGCCGGCGCGCTTCAGCGGCACGCGGCGGATCATCTCCTCGACGATCTTGGAGCCGGTGTTGCCCTGGGCGCGGAGCGCATCCAAGGTCGGCCCCTCGGTCGGGCCGGGGCAGACGATGTTCACCGTGACGCCGAACCTTCCGACCTCGCGCGCCAGCGCCTTGGCGAAGGCGATCAGCCCGCCATGCGCGGCCGATCCCACCGCGGCGCCCGACTGGCCGACCTTGCCGCCGTCCGACCCGATCGACAGGATCCGGCCGGAGCGTTGCTGGACCATGGAACCGACGACGGCGTGCGACAAATTGACGAACGCCACAAGTTGCGAGGCGATGATGGCGTTCCAGGTCTCCGGCTTCTGCTCGGTGAAGAGCTGGAACCCGCCATCGGCGCGGCTGCCCACGCCGCTCGCCAGGATGTCGATCCGCCCGTACTCGCGCTTCACGTCGTCCACCCAGCGCCGCACGGCGCCCAAGTCCGCGGCGTCGAGCCGATCGAGCCGGGCGCGGCGGCCGAGCGAACGGGCATGATCGAGCGCGCCTTTGGCGTCCGCTTCGTTCGACCGGTAGGCGAGCGCCACATCGGCGCCGCATTCGGCGAACAGCCGGGCGACGCCGCTGCCGATGCCGCCGCTCGCGCCGGGGATCAGCGCAATCTTTCCCGTGAGATCAATCATGCACGGCGCCCTGGCGCGCGAAGGCGGGCATCTTGTCGGGCGACGGCAAGACGTTGAACGCGTTGACGGTGAGCGCGACGGTCGAGAAATAGCCGAGCGTGATCGCGATCTCGCGCACGAACGCGACGCCGAGCGCGGCGACCGCCTTGGCGAAGCTGGCGTCCGACAGGGCGCGCGTCTCGAGCAGCTCGCGGCACATCTCGTAGGCCGCGCGGTCCTTCGCCTCGTCGAATTTGGGCGTCTCGCCCCGTTCCATCGCGGCGATCGCCGAAGTCGGCACACCGTTCAGTTCCGCCTGCTGGGCGTTGACGTTCCAGGCGTAGGCCGCGCGCCAATAGCGCACCGCCATCAAGGTCGCGATGAGGCGCAGCCGGTGCGGCAACGGCGCCTCGTTGCGCAGATAATCGACGACGCGGAACAGCCGCTCCGCCAGGTCCGGCTCGTCGATCCACACGACGTAGGGCCCGGCGAGCCCGTGGAACGCCGCGCTCACCGTGTCCGCCACGCGCCGCTGATTGCCGGTCATGTTCGCGACGATCTTCTCCTCAAACCGCGCCATCGCACCCATCCCAACG
>DASWLB010000188.1:0-2327 GCA_036396315.1 Alphaproteobacteria bacterium | reverse complement strand
TGATCGCCGCCCGCGCCGGCGGCGATCAAGCGCCGCGTTGAAAGGCGGATGGCATGTCCCGTATCGTCGTTCCGAAGGCGCCATTCGAGCTGGCCGATCCGGCGGACAGGCCGGGGCATGCGCGTCAGCGGATGAGCCGCGTCTGCCTCGTGTGCAAGCACACCTTCGTCAGCGACTGGACGGGCGCGCGCGTCTGCGACCCGTGCAAGTCGGGCCGCGCGGCGATGCCGGACGAAGAGCGGCGGCGATGAGGAAAACCGCTGCCTTCACAAGGGAACAGGATGTGGACATGGAGCCCGCCGCGGGCGATGCGCCGGCCCCGACGGTCAAGACGCGCCGGCGATGCCTGAGGTGCGCGGCGATGTTCGACAGCACCTGGTTCGGCGAGCGCATCTGCCCGACCTGCAAGCACAGCTCCACCTGGCGCGCCGGCCAGCCGGCATCGATCTATCCGGCGCGGCCGAAAGGCGGCTCGCGCCGTCCGGACCGCTAGCGCGGTTTCAGACAGACCAGAATCAATAGGCCGTTCGTCCTTCGATACGCCGCGCTCTAGCGCGCCGCCGCCGCCCCGACCGTCACGAGGTGTGGCGCTCCTCCATGCACATGCCGACATCCAGGATCCGGCCGAGCGCGAAGAACGCGGTCGCGAGCGCGTTGACCATTCCCTGATCGGTCAAGGCGCTGTCGCAGGCCGGCTTGCCGATGTTGCCCGACACGAAGTTCATGCTCACCGTCGCGAGCTCGAGCAGCTTCATCTCGTTGGCGCCGCGCAACAGATCGAAGATCGCCTCGACCTCGGGCCTGATGCGGGGCTCGCATACTGGGAAGGCGATGACGTTGTTGGGCGGATCTTCCATGGCCCGCCGCCCTGCCCGACCGCGGCTACGATGCGGCGGCGAGCTGCTCGGCGCAGACCCTCGCGACCTGGTCGTTGGCCGCCGTCGCGCCCGGCATCGTCGCCCATCCGGCTTTCGCGATCATGTCGTCGCGATCGTAATACTGGGCCTTCTTGATCGAGGCGAGCTTCTGCGCGACCTGCGGGTCCTGCTTCGCCTGTTCGACGCAGATCGGCACCAGGGCCGTGACGATCGCCTCGCGCGCCTTGTCGGCCGCCATGCGTTCGGCGGTCCCGCCGGTCACCCAACCGCCCCACGAGAACCCGCCGACCGCAAGCACGACCGCGCCGACCGCGGCGCCGTACAGTCCGGGCTTGACCCATTCGGGGACATTCATGCGCCTCTCCTCTATCCGGGAAGGAAAATAATTCTCCTGCCCATTTAAATATTATAGCAAATAAATCGCGCCGGGTCGGATAAATAATTGCGACATAATTCTAGACCTTAGTCCAATGATTTCATTCGGATTATTATTGGCTCCGTGAAATATTGGCGATCGATGTCGAGACCGGTCGCGGCGCCGGCGCGACGGCGCGGCTTGACGCACGCGGCGCCTGTGGGTATTACTTTTTCGACAATGTAATGGACGAGCGATGGACTCCGCGATCACCAGCAAGGGCCAGGCGACCATCCCGAAGGCGATCCGGGAGCATCTCGGGCTGAAGCCCGGCGACCGGGTGAAGTTCTTCGTCCATCCGGACGGCAGTGTCGTCTTGCTGCCGAAGCTTCCCGTCGCCGCGCTCCGCGGCATCGTCAAGCCCCGGCGGCGGCCGGTGACCGTCGCGGCGATGCGCGAAGCCGCCGCTGCGGGTGCGACCGCGGGCGCGCCGCGCCGCCGCCGGCGATGATCGGGCTCGACACCAACGTCCTCGTCCGCTACCTGGCGCAGGACGATCCGGTTCAGTCGCACAAGGCGACCCAACTGATCGAGCGGCGCCTCAGCGAAGGCGATCCCGGGTTCGTCAGCCTGGTCGCGATCGTCGAGACCGCGTGGGTCCTCGAGCGCAGCTACCGCCTCGCACGGGACGAGGTCGCCGCCGCCATCGAGCGCATCCTGCAGGTCGACGTGCTCGCGGTCGAGAGCGAGCAGGAGGTCTTCACCGCGATGATCGCGCTCAAGCAAGGGCACGGCTCGTTCGCCGACGCGCTCATCGGCGCGCTCGGCGCGAAGGCGGGGTGCTCGCGCACCGTCACGTTCGACCGGCGCGCGCTCCGGCTCGGCGGGTTCGAGCTGCTGTAGGTTGCCCCGCCTACTTCGCCCCGACGGGCGCGCGGATGCGGACGGCGTCCTCGATCGCGGGCGCGAACGTTCCGCGCCCAGTGTGCCGTTAGGCCGCGTGAACCATTGACAAGTGGCAGGCTTGTCGGAGTAGCTCAACGTTCCAGGTGTGCGGGTCTCTTGCGCCGACATTGCGCAGTCGCACGACGCCG
>DASWLB010000187.1:0-2832 GCA_036396315.1 Alphaproteobacteria bacterium | reverse complement strand
GTTCTTCGCGCGCACCTTGTGGGCGTGCACGCCCTTGGGCCAGCCCAGCTCGATTTCGGCGATCACCTTGGGCTTCTTCGGGTCCTTCACGTCGATGATGGTGTTTTGGTGCGGCGAGAACATGTGGGCGATGTAGGCCGTGGTGCCGTCGACGACGACCTGGCCGCCGCCGACGCAGTCGAGGTATCCGACCTTCTTCATGCCGTGCGTGCCGTTCGAGCCGTTCTTCGCCATGAAACGTCCGCTCCCTTGGGTTCGTTGGCTGCACCGGGTGCTCAGCGCTTCCGGCGGGTCGCGCGATTACATCATTGGGCCGCTTCAGGGGCAACCCTCGTTTGGCGCCGCGCCGGGACGACGAGGGCGAGGAACGAGACGAGCACGCCCGCGCCCGCGACCAGCACCGTGACCGACATCACGGTCTGGCTCGCGCCGAGCGCGGCGATGACCAAGGTCGTTGCGACCGCGACGCACTGCTGGATGAAGCCGAGGAGCGAGGCCGCAATGCCCGCGATCTGGGGAAACGGCGTGAGCGCCGCCGCGGTCGCGCCCGGCACGACGAGGCCGAACGTCGTGAGGAACAGCGCGATGGGCGCGATGACGGCGGCGACCGTGGCGACGCCCGCGAGCGCGAGGCCCGCCATCGACGCACCGGCGGCGAGCGCGATCCAGGCTCCGACCAGCACCATGCGGTCGATGCCGATGCGCATCACGAGCCGCCCGCCCGCGAGCGCCGCGACGATCATGGCCGAGACCGCGATCGCGAAGTCGAACCCGTACTGGTCGGGCGGCTCGCCCATCGCCTCGATCAACACCGCGGGCGAGGCGGTAAGGAAGGCGAACAGCCCGACCATGGTGAAGCAGTTGCAGGCGGCGTAGGCGCGGAAGATGCGGCTTCGCATCACCTCGCGGCAGGCGAGGAACAGCCCGACGGGATGCAGCGCCTCCGGGTTCTTGCGCGGCAAGGTTTCGGGTATCAGCCAGGCGAAGACGGCGACCAGCACCCCGACATAGCCGGCCATGAACAGGAAGGTGGATTGCCAGCCGAACGCGACTACGAGCTGGCCGCCGGCGATCGGGAACGCGATCGGCCCGATGCCCGCGATCATCATCATGTAGGACAACAGCCGCGCCGCCGCCTCGCGCGCGAACAGGTCGCGCACGATGGCGCGCCCGACCGTGACGCCGGCCGCGGCCGAGATGCCGACGACGAAGCGGCAGGCGGCGAGCGATTCGAGGTCGGGCGCGAACGCGGCGGCGAGCGCGGCCGCGATCAGCACCATGAACGAGCCGATCAGCGCCGGCCGCCGTCCGAACCGGTCGGACAGCGGGCCGTGCGCGAACTGGCCGATGCCGAACCCGATGGAGAAGGCGGCGAGCGTCACCTGCACGCCCGCGGAATCGGTGCCGAACTCGCGCCCCACCGCCTCGGTCGCGGGCAGGAACAGATCGATGCCGAGCGCACCCATGGTGGTGAGCCCGGCGAGCACCAGGGTGAGGACGGGGAAAGAGGGTCGGGTCACGCGGCGTCGGTCCTGGCGCGCTGGGGCTTTGCTGCGGGCAGCGGCCAAGATAGGCGGCGCGGCCGTCGGGCCGCTATCCGATTGTTGCGTTGCAATCGGGCGCGCGGACCGCTACGACGCGGCGCTCCGCGCGACCTGGCGCGTGCTCCGGAGCACGGTGCCGGGCAGCGGCCCCTTCGCGTCCACGCGGTCCTCGCCGCCTTGGCGGATCACGGTGCCGTTGACGATCACCGCGTCGATGCCGGTGGCGCGCGAGATCAGCCGGTCGGCGCCGGCCGGGAAGTCGTGCACCCGCTCGAGCCGGCCCGCCGCCACCGTGTCGGGGTCGAACACCACGACGTCGCCCGCCATCCCCGGCGCGAGCACGCCGCGGTCGGCGAGGCCGAACGCCGCCGCCGGCCGCGCGCTCAAATGGCGCACCGCCGCCTCGATGGTGAGCGCCTTCTTCTCGCGTACCCAGCGCCCGAGCAAGTCGGTCGCGAAGCAGGCGTCGCACAGCTGGCTCGCATGCGCGCCCGCGTCCGACAGCCCCATCACCGTGTTGGGCGAGTTGAGGAACAGCTCGATGCCTTCCTCGTCGGTGTTGGCGAGCGGGAACAGGAACCGCGTCGCGAGGTTCGAGGCGAGCGAGAGATCGAGAACGACGTCGAGCGAATGGACGCCACGCTCGGCCGCGATGTCGGCGACGAGACGTCCGTTCAGCGCCGGTTCCTCGGCGCAGTCGGCGACGCGCATGCCGGCGAAGGCGATGCGGAAATTGCTGATATGCGGGGCTTGGCTTCCGGCGGGCGACAGCGCGCGGCGCAGCGCCGCGCGGAACGCCGGATCGGCATAGACTCGCGCCTTGCCGGCGCGGTCGGCGGCGGAGGCCGGGCGGAACTCGTCGAGCCGTTCGAACGGGAACGGCGCCGCCATCTGCATATCCATCATCAGCGGCCGGCAGGATACCTGCGGGAAGATCGGCAGGCCTTTCTTGTGCTGCGCGAGCGACTCCGCGTGGTGGCGCATGTGCGCCTCGCGCTGGCCGATGCGGGTGAGCAGCGCCGTCCAGCTCACGCGTCCGCCGGAGGCGGCGGCGAACGCCTCGAAAAGGTCGAAGGCGGGCTCGAACCCGTTGGTCACCTGCACCGTGCCGCCGCCGGCCGCCCGCAGCGCGCCGGCGAGCCGGACTGTCTCCGTCGCCACGTCGGCGAGCCGGCTCGGCACCGGGCGCCCGTCGAACCCGACATGGAGCGGCGAGGTCGAGGTCGAGAAGCCGAGCGCGCCGGCCTTGGCCGCATCGCCCACGATGCGCGCCATCGAAGCGATCTCG
>DASWLB010000186.1:0-1508 GCA_036396315.1 Alphaproteobacteria bacterium | reverse complement strand
TCGATCAGGCCGCCGTTGCTCGCGACGCCGACGGCCACCGGAGTTTCGTGGTAGCGCTGGGCGAGATGATCCACCACCTGGGTCCGGTCGACGCAGGTGGGTTCCGCCGTGCTCGGCCGTACCGCGGCGAGGAGCAGGGCGAAGGTCAACAGGGCGGTGCGCAGCATGCGTCGCTCCTTCAAGGCCTGCGGGCACGATTTACCTTGCCGTACGCGGGTAAATTCTTCGTTAACCAAAATGAAGGTGAACGCGGCATTCACCAAACCATGAGCGCGCGGCGGTGCTATGTTGCCGCGAATCCGGCGAGCGCGCGAAAGGATGGCGTCATGGCGCAGACGAAAGGCAAGATCCGGCACATCGCAATCTCGGTTCCCGATCCGTGGAAATCGGCGCGGTTCTACGAGGAGACGTTCGGCCTCGAGCGCGTGGGCGAGACCCATTCGCGATTCGCGGACGGTGTGTATCTCAGCGACGGCACGGTCAACCTCGCGCTCCTGCGCTACAAGTCGGACGAGGGAGCGGGCGAGGAGCGGGGCAAGGATTATGTCGGCGCCCACCATATCGGTTTCTGGATCGACGATTTCGACTCCGTGAAGGCGGCGGCGGAAGCGCGCGGCGGCGCGTACTGGATGGGCGATCCGAAGACCTCTTACGAAGTCAAGTTCCGCGACCCGGACAATTGCATCTTCGATGTGAGCCTGAGCGGCTGGCCCGGCGCCAGCAAGGAGGGGCGGGGCGTCTCGATCAGCGTCACCGCAACGGCGACGGCGAAGCCGCGCTAGACGCCGCGGTCACGTCCCGGCCGCATGCGACGCGCGCGTGCGGACCCTTTCTTGACCCTGTGTGGGGCGGGTGACAAGCTCGCGCCGCTTTTCGCGCGGGAGTGAGGCCGGCATGGCGTTCGTCGAAGCCGATGGCATTCGCATCTGCTACGAGATCGCCGGCGCGGGCCCGAGGCTTCTGTACGTCAGCGGCACCGCCGGCGATCTGCGCAAGAAGCCCAACGCGCTGTCGGGGCCGTTTCCCGGACGGTTCGAGGTGCTCGCGTTCGACCAGCGCGGCATGGGCCGCAGCGACAAGCCCGACGCGCCCTACACCATGGCAATGTACGGCGACGACGCGGCCGCGCTGATGGATGCGGCGGGGTGGCGCGACGCGCTCGTGATCGGCGTGTCGTTCGGCGGCATGGTGGTGCAGGAGCTTGCGTTGCGCCATCCGGACAAGGTGAAGCGCCTGGTGATCTGCTGCGCGTCCGCGGGCGGGCAAGGGGGATCGTCTTACCCGCTGCACGAGATCATGCACCTGTCGCTCGAGGAGCGGGTGCGGCGGTCGATCGCGCGCAACGACGTGCGGCGCGACGAGGCGTGGCAGTGCAACAACGTGCAGGCCTACGCGAAGCTGTTCGAGGACGGCATCGCCGCGGCGAATTTCGCCGCCGACGAGCCGGGCCACGGGATGGGCGCGCGGCGCCAGCTCGAGGCGCGCGCCGGCCACGACACTTGGGACCG
>DASWLB010000185.1:0-1543 GCA_036396315.1 Alphaproteobacteria bacterium | reverse complement strand
GTCTCGAGCCCGTGGCGCGCCGGATCGAAGCCCTCGGGCATGCCGCCCTTGCCGTGCACGCCGCGCCGGAACGGGACGCCGACCAGCTTGCCGCGCAGGTCGTAGGACCAGTTGTGGTAGGCGCAGGTGAGCACCTTGCCGGTGTTGCCCGTGCGGTTGATGCAGAGAAGCGCGCCGCGGTGGGCGCAGCGGTTGACGAAGGCGCGCGCGTGGCCGTCCTCGTCGCGGCACAGGATCACCGGCGCCTCGCCCACCTGGGTGAGCTTGTAATCGCCCGGGCGCGGAATCTCGCAATCGAGCCCGAGATAGTTCCAGGTCGGGCCGCGGAAGATCGCCGCCTGCTCGCGCGCGTACAGCTCGGGATCGTCGAACACCCGGTATGGCACGCGCGTGAGCCCCTCGCGGGGCCAGCGCATCCCGGTCGGCGGGGCGGTGTCGTCGGTCACGCGCAACTCCTCGCTAAGGGCGGTGCCCCAGCATACTCGGCCGGCTTGGCTTGTCATCCCGGTGCCGGCCGGTCCACAGTACGACCGAGACGGGGAAGGCGGGGATGGAACACTTTACGCCCTTGTCGGCGCTGATCGGCGGCGCGTTCATCGGCGGCGCCGCGTCGCTCCTGATCCTCGCCAACGGCCGCGTCGCCGGGGTGAGCGGCATCTTGGGCGGGCTGCTCGCCTTGCCGCGCGGCGATCTCGCGTGGCGCGCGGCCTTCGTCGCCGGGCTGATCGGCGGTCCCTGGCTCGTCGGCGTGCTGCGCGGCGCGCCGGTCGCGATCACGCTCGAGGCCGAGGGCCTCACCCTGGTCGCCGCCGGTCTCCTCGTCGGCTACGGCACGCGGATGGGCGGCGGCTGCACCAGCGGGCACGGGGTGTGCGGCATTGCGCGCTTCTCGCGCCGCTCGCTCGCGGCGACGGCGACGTTCATGGTCGTGGCGGCGGTAACGGTGTACGTGGCCCGACACCTCGCCGCGGGGGGCCCGTGATGGCGGCGCTCTCGGCCCTTATCATCGGGCTCCTGTTCGGGGCCGGCCTCGCGGTGTCGCAGATGATCGACCCGGCCAAGGTGCTGGGGTTCCTCGACTTCGCGGGGAACTGGGACCCGACCTTGCTGGTCGTCATGGCGGTCGCGCTCGTCGCGGCGGCACCCGGCTACGCCCTCGCAAGGCGGCGCGAGCGGTCGTGGCTCGGCGCACCGATGCTGATCCCCGCGCGCCGCGATCTCGATGGGCCGCTCTTGGGCGGCGCGGCGATCTTCGGAGTGGGCTGGGGGCTCGCCGGGTTCTGCCCCGGGCCGGCGCTCGCCGCGCTCGGCACCGGGATGGCGGACGTGTTCGTGTTCGTCGCGGCAATGGTCGTCGGCATGTTCGTGCACCGGCTGACGCCGGCGCGCCGGGCGTGAATCGGCGGAGGCCTACGCGTCGCCGCGCGCAGGCCAGGGGATCGAGTGGAAGTCGATGCCTTCGTCGGTGAGCGATTTCGCCTCGTCGGGCGAGGCCTCGCCGTAGATGCCGCGCTTGTCCACCTCGCCGTAGTGGATCTTGCGC
>DASWLB010000184.1:0-1923 GCA_036396315.1 Alphaproteobacteria bacterium | reverse complement strand
GCGTTCAGACGCGGCGAAGCGCATCGGCCTCGTCCGTTCCGGCCTCGAGCCGGGCGATCAGCGCGCGCCGGTCGAGCTTGCCGTTGGCATTCAGCGGCAGCGCCGCCACCGCGTGGATCGCG
The DNA here is from genome assembly GCA_036396315.1 of Alphaproteobacteria bacterium. GTDB lineage: Bacteria > Pseudomonadota > Alphaproteobacteria > MPNO01 > DASWLB01 > DASWLB01. The sequence continues at coordinate 1,801 of DASWLB010000184.1, read as the reverse complement.
TCGGGCACCATGTGCGAGGGAAGGCGTGCGCGCAGGGCCTCGCGGATGCGGTCCGTCGGGGTTCCGCCGCGGGCGACGAAGCCGACGATCGCCTGGGCGACGCCGTCGGCCATCGGCCAGGCGACCGCCGCCACCTGATCGATCCCGGCGACGGCGCGGAGATGCGCCTCGACCTCCTCGAGCTCGACGCGCTGGCCGTGGATCTTGATCTGATTGTCGAGCCGGCCGAGATGGTGGAACACGCCGGTCTCGTCGCGCATCGCGACGTCGCCGGTCAAGTACCAGCGCTTGCCGTCGATGCGGGGAAACCGCTCCGCGGTCGCATCGGGCGCATCGAGATAGCCGATCGCGAGCTGGCGGCCGGCGATGGCGAGCTCGCCCGCCTCGCCCGTGCGCGACGGTCGCCGGTCCGGCCCGAGCACGGCCAGCTCGCTGCCAGGATGCGGCGTGCCGATCGCGAGGATGCCGCGGCCGGGCGTCAGGATGGGTGTGGCGCCCGGTTCGACCCGCTGGCCGGCGCAATCGACCGTCGCTTCGGTCGGGCCGTACAGGTTGTCGACCGCGCTGTTGGGCGCCGCCGCCTGCCAGGCCTCAACTGCCGCGAGTGGCAGCGGCTCGCCGCCGAACGACGAATAGCGAAGAGTCGGTAACGCGCCGGGCTGAAGCGAGCGAGTGTCGCGCATCCATGCGATCGCCGACGGCGCCGAACCCCAGATGGTGAGGCGCCGGTCGCGGATGAACCTGGCGGGCGATACCCGGCTCTGCGCCGGCACGACGTGCAGCGCGGCGCCGGCGCCCCAGGGCACGAAGATCTCGCCGAGCGAGGGATCGAAGCTCATCTCGGTGAACTGGGACGCGCGGTCGTCGGGCGTCATCGCCTTGCGCGCCGCCAAGGCGGCAATGTAGGCCGCAACTGCACTTGCCGGCACCAGCACGCCCTTCGGCGCGCCCGTGGTGCCCGAGGTGAAGATCAAATAGGCGAGATCGTCCGATCCCATCGTCGCCGGCTCGCGGACCGCGGGCAGGTCGGGAAGGGTCGCGAGGCTGAGCACGATCTGTCCGGGCAAGCCTGGGACGACACGAGCCGCGTCGTCGTCGGGCAGGACCAGCAGACGCAGCGCACCGGCAAGGCCAGGCGTGATGAGCTTCGCGCCGCTGCCGTCGGCGATCAGCGCGTCGAGCCGTGCCGCGTCCAGGGCCGCTGCGATGCGCTGTTCCGGCCAGCGCAGGCTGAGCGGAACGTAGGCCGCGCCGGCCCAAGCGACGCCGAGCACCGCTTCGACGGCGACAAGGCTGCGCGAGCCGAGGATGCCGACACGGCTGCCCGGTCCGATGCCGTATGCGCGCAGCACGGCCGCGAGCCGCCCCGCCCGACGCACCAACTCGGCGTAGCTCAGCTCGACGCCGTCGGCGGCGAGCGCCAACGCCTCCGGCGAACGCCGGCTCTGCTCGAACACGGGAAAGGCAGGATTCGAGGTCATGGCTCGCACCGGTCGGCCTACGCGCTCGGCCGCCCGCGGGATTCCTAGCCTACAATGGGACGGAAAGGGTTAACGATTGGACGGGTGCGAAGCGGGCGGCCCGACGCCCGTCACTCCGCGGCGGCGGTATCAGCGCGCTGGCTGGCCGGAAGAAACTGCAAATCTTCTTCGACCACGTTGGCGAACAGCGCCGCGTGTTCGTCCTGGGGCAGCGGCCACAGGATCGGCGTGCCTTCCTGGTCCGAATACCAGTTCTTGCAGCCGAGCCACACCGTGCCCGGGAAGGCGGCGCGCATTCGGGCGCGGAACCGCTCGGTCGC
>DASWLB010000183.1:0-2727 GCA_036396315.1 Alphaproteobacteria bacterium | reverse complement strand
ACGATCACCTTGGCGCCGCGGTCGGCAAGCTCCGCGATCGTCGGCACTAGCCGTTCGATGCGCGTCGCGTCGGTGACCCGCCCGTCCTTCATCGGCACGTTGAGATCGGCGCGCACGATGACGCGCTTGCCCGCGACGTCGAGCGCGTCGATGGTGCGGAACCGGTCCAAGCCTGGTCTCGCCGGGCCGCGCGTGGCGCTCAGCCGAGCCGCCCGACGGCGCCCGCGGTATCGACCATCCGGTTCGAGAAGCCCCACTCGTTGTCGTACCAGGCGAGCACGCGGCACAGCGTGCCTTCGATGACTTGGGTCTGGGTCGCATCGAAGGTGGCGCTCGCCGGGCTGTGGTTGAAGTCGGACGAGACGAGCGGCAGCTCGTTGACCACCAGGATGCCCTTCAGCCGGTTGGTCGCGGCGGCCCTCTTCGCCGCCTCGTTGAGCGCCGCAGGCGTCGTCGCGCGCTTGGCCACGAACTTGAAGTCGATCATCGACACGTTGGCCGTCGGCACCCGGATCGCCGTGCCGTCGAGCTTGCCGTTCAAATGCGGCAGCACGAGACCGACCGCCTTCGCCGCGCCGGTCGAGGTCGGGATCATGTTGAGCGCGGCGGCGCGCGCGCGCCGGAAATCGCGGTGCAACGTGTCCACCAGCGACTGGTCGCCGGTGTAGGAGTGCACCGTCGTCATGTAGCCGCGCTCGATGCCGACCGCCTGGTCCATGACGTAGGCGACGGGCGCGAGGCAGTTCGTGGTGCAGGACGCGTTGGAGACGACGCGATGCGCCTTCTTGAGCTTGTCGTCGTTGACGCCGTAGCACACCGTGATGTCCTCGTCGGTCGCGGGCGCCGAGATGAGCACGCGGGCCGCGCCCGCGGCGAGGTGTTTCTCCGCGTCCGACCGCTTGGTGAAGATGCCGGTGCACTCGGCGACGACGTCGATCTTGAGCTTGGCCCAGGGCAGCTTCGCCGGGTCGCGCTCGGCGAACACCTGGATGGCGCGGCCGTTCGCGTTGAGCCCGGTCTTGGTGACCTTGACCGTGCCCGCGAACGGGCCGTGCACCGAATCGTGCCGCAGCAGATGGGCGTTGATCTCGCTCGAGCCGAGATCGTTGATGGCGACGACCTCGACCTCGCGTCCCTTGCGCTCGAGCGCCGCGCGCAGGACGAGCCGCCCGATGCGCCCGAAGCCGTTGATCGCGACCCGTACCGCCATGTCTCCTCCGCTCGGTCTTGTCAGTGCACGTCGAGCACGTTGCGCGCCGCGTCCGCGACCGCCGACGGCGTGATGCCGAAATGGGCGTAGAGCGCCTCGTAAGGGGCCGACGCCCCGAACCCCGACATGCCGACGAACGCGCCGTGCTCGCCGAGCCAGCGCTCCCAACCCTGCGCGATCCCGGCCTCGACGCCGACGCGCGCCTCGCCGCCGAGGACGGCGGCGCGGTAGGCCTGCGGCTGCTCGGCGAACAGCTCCCAGCACGGCATGGACACGACGCGGGCGGCGATGCCGTCCTTGGCCAGCAGCTCGCGCGCCTGCATCGCGATCGCCACCTCGGAGCCGGTCGCGATCAGGGTCGCGACCTCCTCGGTCCGGTCGGTGTCGGCGAGCACGTAGGCGCCGCGCGCGCACAGATTGCCGTCGCTGTGGGCGCGACGGAGCGCGGGCACGTTCTGGCGCGTGAGCGCGAGCACCGACGGCCGGTTGCGCGCGGCGAGCGCAAGCGCCCAGCATTCCGCGGTCTCGACCGCGTCCGCTGGCCGGAACACCTGGAGCCGCGGGATCGCGCGCAGCGCCGCCAGGTGCTCGACCGGCTGGTGCGTCGGCCCGTCCTCGCCGAGCCCGATCGAATCGTGGGTCAGCACGTAGATCACGCGCAACCCCATCAGCGCCGACAGGCGGAGCGACGGCCGCAGGTAATCGCTGAAGATCAGGAACGTGCCGCCGTAGGGCACGATGCCGCCGTGCAGCGCGAGACCGTTCATGCATGCCGCCATGGCGTGCTCGCGCACCCCGTAATGGATGTAGCGGTTGCCGTACGTCCCGGGCGCGATCGGCGCCATTCCCTTGATTTGGGTGAGGTTCGACCCGGTGAGGTCGGCCGAGCCGCCGAGCAGCTCGGGAATGGCCGGCACCAGGACCTCGAGCGCCTCGCCCGAGGCCTTGCGGGTCGCCCAGTTGGGGGCGTCCGCTGCGAGCTTGCGCTTGAACTGGGCGAGCGCCGCTTCCCATCCCGCCGGCAGGGCGCCGGCGACGGCGCGCTGGAACGCATCGCGCGTCGGGACATCCAGCGCTCCCAGCCGTTCGCGCCAGGCGCGCCTTGCCGGGGCGCCGCGCGCGCCCGCCGCGCACCAGGCGGCGCGCACCGTCTCGGGGATCTCGAACGGTCCATACGGCCAGCCGAGCTTCGCGCGCGCGCCAGCGATCTCCTCCGCCCCGAGCGGCGCGCCGTGCGCCGCGGCGGTGCCCGCCTTCTTGGGCGCGCCGTACCCGATGGTGGTGCGGCAAGCGATCAAGGAGGGCCGCGGCACCGCGCGGGCATGCGCGATCGCCGCCGCGACCGAGTCCGGATCGTGGCCCGACACCGCCGCAACGTCCCAGCCATAGGCCTGGAAGCGGCCGAGCGTGTCGTCGGAGAACGAAAGATCGGTGCCGCCGTCGATCGACACGTGATTGTCGTCGTAGAGCACGATGAGCCTCGACAGACCGAGATGACCGGCGAGCGAGGCCGCTTC
>DASWLB010000182.1:0-1835 GCA_036396315.1 Alphaproteobacteria bacterium | reverse complement strand
GCAAGACGCGGCACGGTCGGTGGTGCGGCTGCGCGTGCCGGCCGCGGTCGCAGGCCCGGCTTCGGGCGCGCGCGACGCGGTGATCGGCGTCATCGGGGCGGGCCGCTTCGCCCGCGCCGAGATCCTGCCGCGCCTGAAGGGGATGCCGGGCGTACGGCTCAAGACCGTCGTCACGCGCCGCGGCGCGAGCGCCGAGCACGCGCGCGAGCGGTTCGGCTTCGATGTCGCCGCGACCGATGCAAACGACGTGCTGTCCGATCCCGAGATCAACGCCGTCGTGATCGCGACGCCGCATTCGAGTCATGCGGAGCTCGCCGCACGGGCGCTCGAGGCCGGCAAGTGCGTGTACGTGGAAAAGCCGCTCGCGCTCGACCGCGACGGGATCAACCGCGTGGTGCGCGCGCGCAACGGGTCGGCCGGGTTCTTCCAGGTGGGCTTCAACCGGCGCTGCGCGCCGCAAGCGATCGAACTGCACAACAAGTTCGCCAACACCACATCGCCGAAATCTTTGCTCATCCGCGTCAACGCCGGCGCGCTCGCGCCCGAGTCCTGGCTCGCTTCGCCCGAGGAGGGCGGCGGGCGCATCCTGGGCGAGCTGTGCCATTTCGTCGATCTCGCGCGCTTCCTGATCGGCGCGCCGATCGCATCCGTGCAGGCCGGCGCGGTGCGCAGCGCGGGCACGGTGTGCGAGGACGTGAGCGCGACGCTGTCCTTCGCCGACGGGTCGCTCGCCACCATCCATTACACGACCTTGGGCGACACGGCGAAATCGAAGGAGCTGATCGAGGGGTACGTCGATGGGACCGTGTCCGCCATCGACGATTTCCGGCGCGGCGGCCGCCAGGACAAGGGCCATGCCGAGGCGTTGGCGCGGTTCGTCGCCGCGGTGCGCGCCGGCGGGCCGGCGCCGATGCCGGAGGACGAGCTGGTCGAATCGAGCCTCGCCACCATCGGCGTGCGCGAATCGTTGCAGTCGGGCGCGCCCGTCCTCCTGTGATCGGGCGGACCTATCGGACCATCCGCCACCTCACGCCGGAGCAGATCGCGGCGCGGGCGATCCGGCGCGGGCGCCGTGCCCTGTTCGGGCTGTTCCCCGACGCGGGGCGCCGGCACCTTGCCGAGCGCGCCGGGCGGTTGCCGTTGCCCGACCCGGGCCTGCCTCTGCTGGCACGCGCCGCCGAGCCGGTGGCGGCGTTCCATCGCGGCTTCGTCGACCGCGCCGCGATCGCGGCCGGCCGGTTCACCCTGCTCGGCCACACGTTCGATTTCGGCAGTCCGGAATCGATCGACTGGCGCGGCGATTTCGACGAGGGATCGAACCCGCTGCGCCGCATGACGCTCGCCTATCTCGGCGACGCGGTGGCGCTGATGGCGACGGGTCGCGCCGATGACGCGGCGCTGGCGCTGCGCCTTTTGCAGTCGTTCGAGGACGCGAACCTGCCGCTCGCCGCGCCGCTGCTCCGCGACGTGTGGCACGCTTACGCGGCGAGCCACCGTCTGATCAACCTCTTGGCCGGCGCCGCGCTGCATTTGAAGGCGGGCGGCACGGCCACCGATGCGCTGCGCCGGATGTGCGAGCACGCCCGGCTGTGCGCCGCCCTCGTCCTCGCCGACCGCGAGCGCGATCTCGGCTACAACCATTTGCTCAAGAACGACGTGGCGCTTGCCGTCTTCGCCGCGGGTTGCGGCACGGTGCCGCCCGATATGCGGTTCCTGCGCGCGTCCGTACCGCGCGCCGTGGCGCGCTGCGTGCTCGCCGACGGCGGGCACGCCGAGCGCTCGCCGATGTACCACGCGCTCGGCCTCATCGACCTCCGCATCCTCGCGGCGACCGG
>DASWLB010000181.1:0-4725 GCA_036396315.1 Alphaproteobacteria bacterium | reverse complement strand
CGCGTCTCCGGCGGATAGCGCCGGATCATCCAGACGAGCAGCAGGACGCCCGGCAAGGCGGCGACGGTCGAGACCACGAAGAAGCTGATCCAGTCGACGTGGTCGGCCAGCCAGCCGCCCGACGCCGACAGGGTCGTCCGGCCCACGACCGCGAAGGAGGAGAGGAGCGCGTACTGGGTCGCGGTGAACGCGACCCGGCACAGGCTCGAGAGGTAGGCGACGAAAGCGGCCGAGCCCATCCCGCCGGTCAGGTTTTCGATCCCGATGGTGAGCGCAAGGAACGCGACGTCGTGACCCACGGCCGCCTGGGCGGCGAACATCAGGTTCGACAGCATCTGGAGGACGCCGCAGACGAGGAGCGCGCTCGCCATACCCCAGCGCGCGACCGCGACGCCGCCGAGCACCACGCCGGCGAGGGTGGCGGCGAGCCCGAACAGCTTCGAGACCGAGGCGATCTCCGAAAGCGTGAACCCGGTCTCGATGTAAAACGGAGTCGTCATGACGCCGGCGACGGCGTCGCCGAACTTGTAGAGGAGGATGAAGGCGAGGATCGCCAGCCAGCCCGGGCGCGACATGAAGTCGGCGAACGGCGCGATGACATGGCGCGTGATCCACTGGACGGCATCCCGGCCGCCGGCCTCGACGGCCGCGCCGGCGCGCGGCTCCGGATTGGCGAGGATCGTGGCGATGCCGACGACGACCAGGACGGCCATCACGGCGTAGGCGGCGGAAAATCCGTAGAGGTCGGCCAAGTAAAGGGCACCGGCGCCGGAGGCGAGCATGCCGAACCGGTAGCCGACCTGGACCGCGGCGGCACCGGCGCCCTGCTCGTCTTCGGCCAAGATCTCGACCCGGTAGGCATCGATCACGATGTCCTGGCTCGCCGACACGAAGGCGACGAGAAGAGCGAGCGAAGCGGTCAGGACCGGCGCTTCCTTGGGATCGACCGCGCCCAAGAGGAGGATGCACCCGATGAGCGCGCGCTGGGCGAGGATCGCCCAGCCGCGCCGGCGCCCGAGCCGGGCGGTGAGGAACGGCAGGCTGAGCCCGTCGATCAAGGGCGCCCACAGGAACTTGAGCGAATAGGGCACGGCGACGAGGGCGAAGATCCCGATGGTCGTCTTGGCGACGCCCTGGGTGGACAGCCAGGCCGACAGCGTCGCGCCGGTGAGCGCGAGCGGCAGGCCCGAGGAAAAGCCGAGGACGAGGATCGTGAGGATGCGCCGGTCGCCGTAGAGCGCGACCGCATCCCGCCAGCCCCGGTGCGCGAAGCCCGCCATGCCGGGCCATCCTATACGCGGCGCGGATTCGGGGCGAGGATGCTTACCTCATCCTTCGAGACGCGCCCTTCGGGCGCTCCTCAGGATGAGGAAGAAACAAGAATCCTCATCCTGAGGAGGCCGCGAAGCGGCCGTCTCGAAGGATGAGGTCGATCTCACCCCGCCTCGGCGGCGGCCTGGCGGGCGGCGCGGCGGCGCGCGTGCGAATCGAGGAGCTTCTTCCGCAGCCGGATCGAGCGCGGCGTCACCTCGACGAGCTCGTCGTCGCGGATATAGGACATCGACTGCTCGAGCGTGAGAAGCCGTGGCGGGGTGAGACGGATCGCCTCGTCCTTGGACGTGGTGCGGATGTTGGTGAGCTGCTTTTCGCGCAGCGGATTGACCTCGAGGTCCTCGAGACGCGCGTTCTCGCCGATGATCATGCCGCAATAGACGTCGGTGCCGGGGTTGATGAGCAGGTGGCCGCGCTCCTCGAGGTTCCACAGCGCGTACGCGACCGACTTGCCCTGCGCCGTCGAGACCAGCACGCCGTTGCGCCGCCCGGCGATCGGACCCTTGAACGGCGCGTAGCCGTGGAACAGGCGGTTCATCACGCCGGTGCCGCGCGTGTCGTTGAGGAACTGGCCGAGATAGCCGATCAGCCCGCGCGTCGGCGCGAGGAAGTCGAGCCGCGTCTTGCCGGCGCCCGACGGGCGCATGCCCTTGAGCTCGCCGCGGCGGTCGCCCATCGCCTCGACCACGACGCCGGTGTAGGGATCGTCGACCTCGATCACCACCTCCTCGATCGGCTCGAGCCGCTGGCCGGTCGCGGGGTCGGTGCGGTAAAGGACGCGGGGGCGAGACACGGCGAGCTCGAAGCCTTCGCGCCGCATGGTTTCGATGAGCACGCCGAGCTGCAGCTCGCCCCGTCCCGAGACCTCGAACGCATCGGTGTTGTCGGTCTCCGCCACCTCGATCGCGACGTTGCCCTCGGCCTCGCGCTTGAGCCGGGCCGCCAGAACGCGCGAGGTGAGCTTGTCGCCTTCCCGCCCCGCGAGCGGGGAATCGTTGACGACGAAGTTCATCGCGAGCGTCGGCGGATCGATCGCCAGCGCGGCGATGGGCGTCGCCACCTCCGGATCGCACACCGTGTGCGCGACGGTCGTTTCGCGCAGGCCCGCGATGGCAATGATGTCGCCCGCCTCGGCCGCCTCGACCGGCACGCGCTGGATGCCGCGATAGGCGAGCAGCTTGGTGAGCCGGGCCGTCTCGAGCGTCGCGCCGTCGCGATCGAGCGACTTGACCGTCATGTTGACCCTGGCCGTGCCCGACATGATGCGGCCCGTTAGCACGCGCCCGAGATAGGGATCGTATTCGAGGATCGACACGAGCATGGCGAACGGCAGGTTCGCATCGCCCTCGGCCTTGGGCACCTGGGCGACCAGCATGTCGAACAAGGGCGCCATGTCGGTCTTGGGGCCCGCGGGGTCGGGCGCCGCCCAGCCTTCCCGCGCCGAGGCGAACAATACGGGGAAGTCGAGCTGGCGCTCGTTGGCGCCGAGCGCGACGAACAGATCGAAAATCTCGTCGTGCACCTCGCGCGGGCGCGCGTCCGGCCGGTCGCACTTGTTGATCACCACGATGGGCGCGAGACCGAGCGCGATCGCCTTGCCGGTGACGAACTTGGTTTGCGGCAACGGCCCTTCGGCCGCGTCCACGAGGAGCGCGACGCCGTCCCCCATCGACAGGATGCGCTCGACCTCGCCGCCGAAATCGGCGTGGCCCGGCGTATCGACGATGTTGAGCCGCACCCCCTTCCAGGGGACCGAGGTGCACTTGGCGAGGATGGTGATGCCGCGCTCGCGCTCGAGCTCGTTCGAATCCATCACGCGCTCGACCACGTTCTGGTTGGCGCGAATCTCGCCCGATTGGCGCAGGAGCTGGTCGATCAGCGTGGTTTTGCCGTGATCGACGTGGGCGATGATGGCGAGGTTGCGAAGTTCCATGGGTTTCGGCGTTCGATCGGACTGGGGTCGGGCCCGGGTTCGGGACGATGCGGATACGCGACCAATGTTAAAAAAGAAACCTCATGCCAAGCCCTTACGCGTCTCGAAGGGCGAAGCACGAGGCTTCCCGGGCTGGCCCCGGTTCCGCCGGATAGATAGGCGCTCGCCGTTCGAAAAACCAGCCTCTCGATGGCCTTAATGAAGCTTGGCGGCGACGAGGTCGGCGAGCCTCGTCTCGGGCCGCGCGCCGACATGGCCGATGATTTCGGCGGCGGCGATCGAGCCGATGCGCCCGCACGCCGGCAGCTCGTAGCCGCGCGTGAGCCCGTAGAGCACGCCCGCCGCATACAGGTCGCCCGCCCCGGTCGTGTCCACCACCTTGGCGACGGGCTCGGCCTTCACCTCGTGCACGGCCGAATTCGCGGCGATGACCGAGCCCTTTTCGCTGCGCGTCAGCGCCGCAATCTCGCAATGGCCGCGCACGCGCGCGAGCGCGTCCGGGAACGTCTTGACCTCGTAGAGCGCCAGGATTTCCGCCTCGTTGGCGAACAATATATCCACATGATGCTCGACGAGGTGCAGGAACGAGGCGCGGTGGCGCGCGACGCAGAACGGATCGGACAGCGTGAGCGCGACCTTGCGGCCGCGCGCGTGCGCCACCTCGGCCGCGCGGACGAACGCCTCCTTCGCCTGGGGCGGATCGAACAAATAGCCTTCGAGATAGGTGATGCCGGCGGCCTCGACCGCCGCCTCGTCGATATCGGCCGGCCCCAACTCGACGCTCACGCCCAGATAGGTCTGCATGGTGCGCTGCGCGTCCGGCGTGACGAAGATCAGGCAGCGCGCGGTCGGCGGGCCGAACGTGGCCGGACGGGTGCGGTAATCGATGCCGAGCGCGCGCAGATCGTGGCTGAACACCCCGCCCAGCTGGTCGTTCCGCACCTTGCCGATGTAGGCCGCGCGGCCGCCGAGCGAGGCGACGCCCGCGATCGTGTTGGCAGCCGAGCCGCCCGAGATCTCGATCCCCGGCCCCATGGCCTCGTACAGGTTCTGGGCGCGCTCGGTGTCGATCAGGGTCATCACGCCCTTCTGGAGACCGTGGCGGGCGAGGAACCCCTCGTCGGTGCGCGCCAGCACGTCGACGATCGCATTGCCAATCCCGATCACGTCGTAGCCGGCTTCGGCCATGGCGATCCCTTTCACCCCGTCGCGGGAAGCGGCGCAGTATAGCGGCGGCGCGTTCCGCAACAAGCCTCGCGCCCGGCTTGCCGGGGCCGCCCTGCGCGGCTAGGTATGGCGGGCCGGAACCCGGGGATTTTCGATGCTCGGCGCGCTCGTCAAGGCCTTCGACCAGCTGTCCGACCCGCGGTTCCAGCGGGTGCTGAGCCGCGCCCTCGTCTGGTCGATCGCCGTGTTCTTCGCGCTGGTCGCCATCGCCTGGCTCCTGATCGCGCGCACCA